>NZ_OX458333.1:3405000-3625000 GCF_949769195.1 Methylocaldum szegediense | reverse complement strand
CTCGCCGAAATCATCAATCAATCGCAACTCAAACGATTCATGCGCCTCGGCCCTTTGATGCAACATCTGTTTGCCCTGGCGAAAAGTCGATCCGAAAACAACGATGACCCGATCGCTGAAAACCGCGCATTAATTTTAGTCTTAAGCGCCTATGTCAACGGGAAGAACATTACGCAGTGGCTGCCGTCAAATCATCCACCGGTGATTCCTCCAAGGCGCGAGGTTCTCCTCAACCGCCGGACGGATATCGCCCAGCATTTCATGGCATCCGCAGCTTTGGCTATGTCCGGCCATAGTACACTAGCCAATATGATCGGCCTTGCCAAAGAAATGAACGACACCCACAGCGGCAGCGGCTTCAGTTTCACTGATCTAGCCGCCGACCAGGCCGGTGCCATGTTCGGCAAAACCGCAATCCGCTCGGAAGACAAGGCCCGCAAAGTTCAGGCTATCCTGAGCCAAAGTGCCGATGAATCGCTGTTTATGCCGAACATCAAAGACCTGCCGGAAAACCTGAGTCCTGCCGATTTCGCGGCGCGTTTCAAGGATATTCAAAGTCCCGAATTCAACGCCTTGAAACGACAAATCGAACAACGCATTCTGGCTTGCAGCCTCTATCAGCCGTAACCGTTGTTTAACGAACGAAGGGCTGCGTTCGCGGTTGTCGTGATCTTCCATGCGTAAAAAAGCCAGCTCTTTATGAGCTGGCTTTTTACTTTTCTTACTAAAGAGCGCTTGCAATCATTCAAAATCGAACGTTTTGTCCGCATAGCTCGGCAGACGTGGCATTTCCTGCTTCGGGAACTCGCCAGTCAGGGCATTAAGAAAGGCCACAATATCGTCGGTTTGTTCCTTCGTCAAATCCTTGTTCAACTGCAGCTTGGCCATGATTTTCACGGCATCTTCCAAGGTCTTGACTTTGCCGTTGTGGAAATACGGTGCGGTCAAGGCAACGTTGCGCAAGGTCGGCACCTTGAACATGTGCTTGTCCGCTTCGTTCTTGGTCACGTCGTAACGGCCCAAATCCTTGGAAAAATTGTATTGAGCCTCGAGATAACCGTTCTGATAAGTGGGGAATTTCATGAAGAAACCCGTGCCCTCGGGCTGTTGCGGGCCGTTAAACGCGGGTCCGGAATGGCAGCTGACACAGCCAACTTCCGCAAAGGTATTCATGCCCCGTACCTGCTGCTCGGTCATAGCATTCTTATCGCCGTTGACGTATTTGTCATACGCGCTGTTCGGCGTGATCAAAGTCCGTTCATAGGCGGCGATTGCCTTGGCTGCGTTGTCGGCAGTGATCGAATCGTTACCCCCGAAAGCCGCCGAAAACGCTTGCACATAACCCGGAATCGCTTTTAGACGGGCAACCACATCGTCCCAGCTTTTCATGCCCATTTCGATCGGATTGGTGACCGGCCCCTTGGCTTGCGCTTCAAGGCTCGGTGCTCGCCCATCCCAGAATTGCACCGAATTGAAGGCCGCGTTCCAAACCGTTGGGGCGCTACGCCCGCCCACCTGACCGCGTACGCCTACGGAACCGCCGCGATTGTCGTCGCCGCCCCCCATGACATTGTGGCAAGAATTGCACGATACCGTGCCGCTCGAAGAAAGTCGGGGATCGTGATAAAGCATTTTGCCCAATTCAACTTTTGCCGGAGTGCTCGGATTGTCCGCGGGCTCGGGTGCCTTGCTCGGCAAAGCCTGCCATTCGATCGCCGCAGCCGTCGTTGATGCCCCAGCCAATACCAGAGCACTGATCAGTAGATTCAGCTTAAACATAGGATGCTGCTCCTCTCTTCTCGTTTTATTTCGTTTTTATATCGACGGAAGGCCGTCACATCGTTCTGTGGGGATAAGGGAAAACCCTTATATTGAATTACTTTGACAATTGCAACCCGGTGCCGGGATCCGGGTTGTCGGTCCCCGTCGTTCGAGTATTGCAATCTTCCAGAGGGCGGCGTTCGGTGAAAAAGCGGGCGATATTACAGATCTCGCGTTTTAAGTCATACGGCGTCCCGGTTTACCTCGACGACCGACACGACCATGTAACAGATTAACCGTCGAGCATACCCTGACGAACGATGAAATCCGCGATGGCGTGCACCCCTTCACCTGTCTTGAGATTGGTGAAAACGAAAGGCCGCCCGCCTCGCATCTTTTCGGCATCACGCGCCATGACTTCCAAAGAAGCGCCGACATAGGGCGCGAGATCGATCTTGTTGATGACCAGCAGATCCGAGCGGGTAATACCCGGTCCGCCTTTTCGGGGAATCTTGTCACCGGCGGCTACGTCGATGACGTAAATCGTGAGGTCGGCTAGTTCCGGGCTGAAGGTGGCGCTCAAATTGTCGCCGCCACTTTCCACCAACACGAAATCGAGTTCCGGAAAGCGATGGCACAGCTCCTCTACCGCCGCGAGATTCATCGAAGCGTCCTCCCGGATGGCCGTGTGCGGGCAGCCGCCGGTTTCGACCCCTAAAATGCGCTCCTCCGGCAGTGCCTGGCTTCGGATCAAAAATTGCTGATCTTCCCTGGTGTAAATGTCGTTGGTTACCACGCCGATTTGATAACGATCGCGCATCCGTTTGCATAGAGCGTCTACCAGCGCCGTCTTTCCGGAGCCGACCGGACCGCCGACCCCCACTCTCAATACGTGCCTATCTTGAACTGTCATGCCTCTACTCAAGAACGGAATAGCCGTGAATACTGCACTTCGTGACGACTACTGGCCAACCCCAAGCCGAAGACGCTACCGCCAACCTCGTCATCTCTCAATTCGAATGCCTGCTTCACCCTATGCGGAATTTGCGTCGCCAATGTGCTCAGTAGCCGCTGCCCGGCCGCTTGCCCCAAAGGCACGAGCTTGACGGCGCACAACACCTGGTTTTCCAACCAGCTCCAGAGATATCCCATCGCCGCCTCGAACTTTGGGATCTTCCAGTTCACCGCCGCCAAACTGAAACCGGTGGCGAGCGTGGCCGACGGATGCCGCGTCCAAGCTTCGGCACCCTCGACGTTAAGACCGGCGAGCACCCTAGCCAAGGACTGCCCGCTCTGCCGGTCTTCCGCGCGCAACTCGCTGGTTTCCCGGCAGGCCAAAAGATGGAGACTCCAGCGTTCGACCGAGTCCCCATCGCCTTCTACCCAGGCATCGTAGAGACGCGACAGACACGGCAAATCAGTTGTCGTTTGACAGCGTTCGAGAATGCCGGCGATCCACTCGCCCACCTGCTGCTCGTTTCCGATCCAGCCATCCTCCACTGCGCGCTCCAAACCCTGCGAATAGCTGTACATGCCGATAGGCAGCGCAGGACTTGCCAGCTGTAGTAGTCTCACCAGTCCCAGGTCAGTGACCATGGTGATGAGCCCCATGATAAGCTCCGCGTTCCGGCTCGAAGGGCATCAGCGTGTGCTCGACTGTGAGCCCTAAACCCCGCACCATGTCGTCCAGCACGTGGTCCCATAGATAACGCAGCTCGCCTCTTTCAATCTGTAAAGCGACATGTCGGTTGCCCAGGTGATAACAGGCCCGGGCGAACAACAAGGCGTCGGCGGTCCTAACTACCGATACTGGCTCCGCCGCCGCGCGCACCAACACCACCCGGCCGTCATCGGCAAGCAAACGGTCACCGTCACGGAGCACGGTTCCGCGGGATAGAAAGACGCCTGCTTCAGCCCCGCTGTCCAGTCGCACCAGCAAACGGGATTTCTGGCGAGCCTCGAAAGGCAGGGTTAGGGTATCGTGACTTTCCACTCCAGGCGGAGCGAATTCAGTAAGTCTTGTCATGTCCTTGCATTAAAACAGGAAATACCGCTGGGCCAAGGGCAGTGTTTTCGCCGGCTCACAAGTCAGCAACACGCCGTCCGCGCGCACCTCATAGGTTTGCGGATCGACCTCGATCTTTGGCAGGTAATCGTTATGGATCAGGTTTGCCTTGCCGATATTTCGAGTATTCGAAACGGTGCCGATGAGCTTTTTTAGCCCCAACCGCTTCGTGAGATCTGCTTCGGCCGCCGCCTTCGACAGGAACGTCATCGAGGTTGCCTGGCACGCGCCGCCGTACGCCCCGAACATGGGACGATAATGCACAGGCTGCGGCGTCGGGATCGACGCATTGGGATCGCCCATGGGCGCTGCAGCGATCATCCCGCCCTTGATAATGAGACTGGGCTTCACGCCGAAGAAAGCCGGCTGCCACAACACCAGGTCGGCCAGCTTGCCGACTTCCACCGAACCCACCTCGTGGGCGATGCCATGGCTGATCGCCGGGTTGATGGTGTACTTAGCGATATAGCGCTTCACGCGGAAATTATCGTGCCGTCCATCACCCTGATCTTCTTTACCGAAGGGAGGCGGGAGATAGCCCCGTTGCACTTTCATCTTGTGGGCGGTCTGCCAAGTGCGCGTGATGACTTCGCCCACCCGTCCCATGGCTTGGGAATCGGACGAGATCATCGAGAAGGCGCCGAGATCGTGCAGAATATCCTCCGCAGCGATGGTCTCTCGGCGGATGCGGGATTCGGCGAAAGCGACGTCTTCGGGAATCGAAGGGTCGAGGTGATGGCAGACCATCAGCATATCGAGATGTTCGTCCACCGTGTTGACGGTATAAGGTCGGGTAGGATTGGTGGACGAAGGCAATACGTTGGCTTCGCCGCAGGCCCGGATGATGTCTGGAGCATGGCCGCCGCCCGCACCTTCGGTGTGATAGGTGTGAATGGTCCGCCCCTTGAATGCAGCGATCGTATCTTCCACGAAACCGGATTCGTTCAAGGTATCGGTGTGGATCGCCACCTGCACGTCGAAACGATCGGCTACCGAGAGGCAACAATCGATCGCGGCCGGGGTAGTGCCCCAATCCTCGTGCAACTTAAGTCCCATTGCCCCGGCCCGAAGCTGCTCTTCCAAGGCCTCCGGCAAGCTGGCATTGCCTTTTCCTAAAAACCCAAAATTCATCGGTAAGCCGTCCACGGATTGGAGCATACGCTCGATATTCCAAGGCCCCGGCGTACAGGTGGTCGCATTGGTGCCGGTCGCGGGACCGGTACCTCCGCCGATCATCGTGGTGATGCCGGACATCAGGGCTTCTTCGACCTGTTGCGGACAGATGAAATGGATATGCGCATCGATGCCGCCCGCCGTGAGGATCTGCCCTTCCCCCGCGATGACCTCGGTGCCGGGCCCTATGACGATGTCAACCCCGGCCTGAGTATCCGGATTGCCCGCCTTACCGATCCCGGCAATGCGTCCGTTCTTGATGCCGACGTCGGCTTTGACGATGCCCCAATGGTCCACGATCAGCGCGTTGGTGATGACCGTATCCACCGCGGTTTCCGACGTACATTGGCTCTGTCCCATGCCGTCGCGGATCACCTTGCCACCGCCGAACTTCACTTCATCGCCGTAAATCGTGCGATCTTCCTCCACCTGTATGAAAAGCTCGGTGTCCGCCAACCGTACGCGATCTCCCGTAGTCGGGCCGAACATTTCGGCATAGGCTCGCCTTCCGATACGGCTCATAAAGCCCCCATGATCTTCTGTTGAAACCCGTAAACGCGGCGCTCGCCCGCGAACGGCACCAGTCGAACCTCGCGGGCCTGGCCCGGCTCGAAGCGCACAGCCGTACCCGCCGGGATGTCAAGCCGATAGCCGCGCGTGAGGTCCCGATCGAAGCGCAAAGCCGGATTGGTTTCGGAGAAATGGTAATGCGAGCCCACCTGTATCGGTCTGTCGCCGGTATTCGCGACGAGCACGGTGATGGCCTCGCGTCCCGCATTCAACTCGATCTCGCCGTCTTCGACGAGGATTTCTCCCGGTATCATCGAATCCCCCTACAGAATCGGATTGTGAACGGTCACCAGTTTGGTGCCGTCCGGAAAGGTCGCCTCCACCTGCACCTCCGGAATCATCTCCGCGACACCTTCCATGACGTCCTCCCGGCTCAGCAGAGTCCGGCCGTATTCCATCAGTTCTGCAACGCTGCGCCCTTCCCTCGCGCCTTCCATAATAGCGGCACTGAGATAAGCCACAGCTTCCGGATAATTGAGCTTCAATCCCTTGGCTTTGCGCCGCTCGGCGAGTAGCGCGGCGGTGAAGAGGAGTAGTTTGTCTTTTTCTCGTGGGGTCAATTCCATAGTGGATTGCTACAGGTTTCCGAAATCATCAGTAAAAGGTGGTCAAGAGTTGACAAGCTATGTCTATATCTCGGCTTGACGCCCTTCGACTCCGCTGGCGCTACGCTCAGGGCGAACGGCGCAAAATCATCTGTACTGCTCAGGTTGATGCAATATCTCGATGATAAGGAAGACAGATTACAAACCTTGGTCTCGACACTCAAAGGAATACGGCTGCCGCCTATCTCTCATGCCGGTGCTTACCTCGAGAAGCCCGGTTTACCTCATTCCAATCTCCGCACATCATCGCTTCCTTCTTCCTGCGACTCCAACCCTTAATTCGCTGCTCCATGCCCATGGCCTCCACGCGCGACGCGAATTCTTGGCTAAACACCAGTTCGACAGGCAGCCGGCTTGCCGTGTACCCCCCCACACAAGCCGGCCTGGTGCTCGGCAAGGCGTTTCTCGAGATTGTCGGTATGTCCCGTGTAGTACGAACTATCGCGGCAGCGGAGGATATAAACCCAAAAGCTCATATCGAAGCCTTTGTTGATCCAATAACTCCGTAGTAGACGAGTACGGATACCCTACCTCGACTTACACGAGACCTTATGTCGATCCCAGTACGCCGTTCGCCCTGAGCGTACCGATAGCGAAGTCGAAGGGTGTCTAAAAAATCAACAACCTAGAAAAGCTAACCATGATATGGTCGCCTGTTAGTCTCAAGTCGCCCAAATCCTGGGCAAACACGCCTCTCGGCCGATGACGTTCGGACGAACGGCTCGCCACAGCTCGACCAACAGCCGGCGCAGTGGTTCGATTTGACTGTCGAGCGCCCGGCACACCAACAAACCATCGACCAGCGTGGCTCCAAAGCCGGCTCGATCGCCCGCGACGGTTCTCACCGACTCCAGATCTTTCGGAAGAGCGGGATAGGCGAACAAGCTGGCGCCGAATGGCTGTCCGCGTAAGCCCCATACAGCCTTCAAGACCTGGTCGTCCACCTCGAACCGCTCGATCAACAGCGGCTTTCCGCTCACCCGAATTGACCAGCGGAACACTGCCCTTCCCTGGTCGAACACTTCGCCGCTGGCTGGCCGCCCAAAGCAAAAACTTTCCCAACCTATGAACCGTGCCGTTTCCACCAAGTCGACGTCCACTTCGGAAACGACGCTCGCCCCGCGATAGAAAATCGATTCCTGCGGAAGCCATTCGAGTGCCGCGCTCCGGCCTACCGTCAGATTGACCGTCTGCCTTGCCGGCACCCCCTCACACCGATAGAACTTCCCCGCGGCGGGCGTAGTGATCAGACCTTTGCTCTCCTCTCCGGCAGTCGCCCGAATGTCCAGCCGATCGCCCCCAACGACGCCGCCTGGGGGGTGGAGAAGATACACGTGGCAAACCTCGCCTTCCGGATAGAACGGCCTTTGCACCGCCAGTGGGCCATAGTGGCGCCGCTCGGCCAGGATGGTCCTCTCCCCTCGGGATCCGAAACGGAGCTTAAGTTCGGCCGCCCAACCGCGACCTGCCCCCTCATCTGCCAACAAGCCGAGCCGCCTAGCTTCCCACCAGGAGGTAGGCCCCTACGCCGGCGCAAAACGCTCCGAGTGCCCGACGCAGCAAATCCAGCCTGCCGACGGATGCGCCGAGCAGCATGCCCAGCCCGTGCAAGACCGCGGTCGCGATCAGAAAACCTGCCGCATAGTGAAACGCGCCCATGTCCCGACCGATCTCCTCGGCATGCACATAACCGTGGAAAAGTGCGAACGCCGCCGCCAAAGCGCCCGCGAAACCGTAACCTACGCGCCAGTTGACGACGAGAATGAGCCCCATCACAGCGACTGAAAGCGCCACCGTCACCTCGGCCGAGGGCAAGACCCAACCGAACCCCTGTAAACCCGCCCCAGCCGCCATTACAGTCACGAAAGAGAGCGGTACGAACCACAAAGCGCGCCCGCCCAAAGCAGCAGCCCAAACGCCGACTGCGAGCATGGTGAGCAGATGGTCCAGTCCCATGAAAGGATGTTCGAATCCGGCGCCGAAACCGTGTACGGCACCTACCCCGGTGTGGGCGAATACGGCTTCGGGCAGCATGCCCAAGCTCATGACAACCGCCAGGCTCTGGAAAAACTGTTTGCTCATAAAATCCCCTCAAGCTCGAAATCAGTACCGGCTCCCGCTCTGAGCCTATCCCTAACCCCTTCAACCGGTCGGCCCTGAATCTAGAGCTCAGGGAGCGGGCCACAGAGATAGGCTTCTGAGTGAGCTACACAGTCAGATAACGCCGTACCAAATCTTCTGTCAATTCCGCCATGGTGCCGCCGGCTACGATACGCCCTTTGTCCATGATCAGAAAACGGTCGGCCACGCGCTTTACGAAATGCTGTTTCTGTTCCACCAGGAGAACCGTTACCCCCATTTCCCGGTTGACACGAACGATGGCATCGCGGATCTCGTCCGTCACCGAAGATTCGCGTTTCTCGAAATGGACTTCCTTGCCGCGGGCCCGGTTCAGGCGGATGATCACGTCGCCGATCTCACTGACGATGTTAGGCTGTATGCCTTCGATGGGCTCATCCAGGATAAGCAGCTTGGGTCTCAGCACCAGCGCTCGCCCGATGGCGAGTTGCTGCTGCTGGCCACCTGACAGATCGCCGCCGCGCCGGCGCAGCATGGTTTTGAGCACCGGGAAAATCTCGAAGATTTCCTCAGGGATGCCCTTCGACTTATCGCCGCGCGCACGAAGCCCCGTCTTGAGATTTTCCTCTACCGTCAGCATAGGAAAGATTTCGCGGCCCTGTGGAACGTACCCGATTCCGAGTTCCGCGCGCTGTTCCGCCCGGAGCGCGGTCAGCGAACGGTCCTCGTAGCGAATCTCGCCCGAACGCACGGGCAATAGCCCCATGATGCATTTGAGCAGCGTGGTCTTGCCGACGCCGTTCCGCCCCATCAGGGCCACGCTGGCTCCGACCGGAATATCGAGGCTCAGGTCCCAGAGGGTATGGCTTTCGCCGTAGTATTGGTTGAGTGCGGCTACGCTCAGCATCAGGCCCCCAGATAGACTTCGATGACGCGCGGATCGTTCTGCACCTCGTCCATGCGGCCTTCGGTCAAGACCGAGCCTTCGTGCAGGACGGTGACCCTACGGGCGATGGAACGCACAAAGTCCATGTCGTGCTCCACGACCACGACCGAATGCTTGCCTTCCAGCGATAACAGCAGCTCGGCGGTCCGTTCGGTCTCCTGGTGGGTCATGCCCGCCACTGGTTCGTCCACCAAGAGCACCTTGGGTCTCTGCATCAAGAGCATGCCGATCTCCAGCCATTGCTTCTGACCGTGGGACAACTCACCGGCCCTCCGGTTGCGGTAGGCGGTCAGGCCGATGGTCTCCAGCACTTCGTGGATCGCGTCCAGCTGTTCTCCGGTCAATCGCGCAAACAGGGTCGACCAAACCCGCTTGTCGGTGCGCATGGCCAGTTCCAAGTTCTCGAACACGGTTTGCGCCTCGAACACGCTGGGTTTCTGAAATTTCCGGCAGATGCCGGCCTCAGCGATAGCCGGCTCGTCCAGCGTCAAAAGATCCACGGTCTGGCCGAAGTAGATCGTGCCCTTGTCCGGCCGAGTCCTTCCGGTGATAACGTCCATCATCGTGCTCTTGCCGGCACCGTTCGGCCCGATGATGCAGCGCAACTCACCCTCGTCGATGTACAGGGTCAGCGCGTTCAGCGCCCGGAAGCCATCGAAGCTAACCGTGACATCTTCCAAATAAAGGATCGGCTTATGCGCCGGCTCAATCCTGTGTTCGGCGACAGATCCATCACGTATCGGAATGCCTGGAATTTCGGCCTCCGCGGCCTTCGCGGCGATCATGCGGCTTGCTCCTTTCGGCGCCAAAGGCCGGTCAAGCCTTGGGGTAACAATAAAGTGACCAGTATGAAGATCGCCCCCAGAGCAAACAGCCACATTTCCGGCAGCACGCCGGTGAACACGGTCTTAGCGAAATTCACCAGAATCGCGCCTACCACTGCACCGTAAAGCGTTCCGCGACCACCCACCGCGACCCAGATGACAATCTCGAGCGAATTTAACGGCGAGAATTCGCTGGGATTGATGATGCCCACCTGGGGCACGTACAAAGCTCCAGCGATGCCTGCCAAAACCGCTGAGTAGACAAAGATCCAAAGCTTGAACTGCTCGACCCGATAGCCCAGGAAACGGACTCGGTTTTCAGCATCACGGATCGCCGCAATCACACGACCGAGCTTGGATTCGACCACCAGTCGGCTGGCCGCGTAAGCGCCTATCAACGCGAGCGCCGACGCCACGAACAGCGCCGCGCGCGTGCCGTCGGACTGAAGATTGAAACCCAGAATGTCTTTGAAATCGGTCAGACCGTTATTGCCGCCGAAGCCCATTTCGTTGCGGAAGAAGGCCAGCATCAGGGCGTAGGTCAGCGCCTGCGTGATGATAGAAAGATAGACGCCGGTAACCCGCGAGCGAAACGCAAACCAACCGAAAACGTAAGCCAGCAGGCCCGGCGCCAAGGCCACCACGAGGAGAGAGAACCAGAAATGATCGAAGCCGTACCAATACCAGGGCAATTCTTTCCAATTGAGAAAGACCATGAAATCCGGCAGTACCGGATGGCCGTACACGCCGCGGTCGCCGATCTGCCGCATCAGATACATGCCCATCGCATACCCGCCCAAGGCAAAAAAAGCGCCATGGCCCAGGCTCAGGATGCCGCAATAGCCCCAAACCAGGTCCACGGCCAGCGCCAGTAGTGCGTAGGTTAAGTACTTACCCATCAAGGTCACGGTATAAGTCGAAAGGTGCAAGGGCGAGGATTCCGGCAAGGCTAGGTTGGCCAGCGGAACGAGCAGGGTGATAGCCGCCAGCACCGCTAGAAACGGAATATCGACCGCCGATTTCCGCAATAAACTGAACGACATGTATCAAGCCTCCGCTGCCCGGCCCTTCTGCGGGAACAGTCCGCGTGGGCGTTTCTGGATGAACAGAATGATGAACACGAGCATCAGGATTTTCGCCAGCACCGCACCGGCGTACGGTTCCAGCAGCTTGTTGGCGATCCCCAGCGAAAATCCGCCGATTAAGGTGCCCCACAAGTTACCGACCCCACCGAACACCACCACCATGAACGAATCCACGATGTACGACTGCCCCAGATTCGGCCCCACATTGGTGAGCTGGCTGAGCGCCACTCCCGCAACGCCGGCGATGCCCGAACCGAGGCCGAAAGTCAGCGCATCCACCCGTTCGGTCGGAATGCCCATGGCTTTGGCCATGGCGCGGTTTTGCGCAACCGCCCGCACTTCGAGCCCGATCCGGCTGCGCTTTAAAACCTGAAGCAAGGCGGCGAAGACCAGCAGACAGAACAACAGGATGTAAAACCGGTTCAAGGTCAAGGACAACGCGCCGTTGATCTCCAGCGAGCCGCTCATCCAGGACGGCGTCGCGACGCTACGATTTAAGGGCGAGAAAATCGTGCGGACCAGCTGTTGAAGAAACAGGCTCACCCCGAAAGTCGCCAGCAGGGTTTCGAGCGGCCGTCCGTACAGAAATCGAATGATGCCGCGCTCGATGGCGATACCGACTAGCGCGGACAGCAGAAATGCCGCCGGGATAGCCACGAACAGAGAAATATCTAGGTGTCCCGGCATCAACTGCTGTACCACGTAGGTGGTATAGGCGCCCAACATCATCAATTCGCCGTGGGCCATGTTGATGACGCCCATGACACCGAAGGTGATCGCGAGACCGATAGACGCTAGCACCAGCACCGCGCCCAGGCTCAAGCCGAAAAACACGGTCTCGACCGCACCGTAGAGTGCCAGCTTGGATTCGATGGATTTGACGGCGACCTGCGCCGAGTTTCGAACATCCGAATCGGGCTCCAGATAATTGCCCGCCTCGTCCTTTTCCAGCAATTGACGCAGGCGGTTGAGTGCGTCCGGATTGAGGCTGCCGCGCAAGGCATTGATGGCGGCGATGCGCACGGCCTTCTCATCGTTGGAGATATCCGCTAGAGCCAAAGCCGTTTTGATCGCTTCCGACACTTTGGCATCGGTTTCCACATCGAGACGGGCGCGCAGCAGTTCGAGGTTTTCGTCGTCCAGCGACTTACTCATGGCCTCGACCGCCTTGAGCCGCTGCGCCGGATCCTCGACCGCGAGTTCGAGTCGCCCCAGGGTTTCGCGCAAATGCGTGCGCAGCGCATTATTGATACCGATCTTCTTAAGCTCGAATTTGCTAACGATGCCCAAAGCTTGTTCATCGAGGACGTCCACGATGGCCAGGCCGTCTTCGGCCGGGTCGCCGAAAACGACGTGACCGTCGTCCTTGCGGTAATAGAGCCGCCCGTCGAGCAGCGCCCGCAACACGGGCACCACCCTCGGATCCTTGGTTTCGGCGAGCCGGTCGACGGCTTCGCCCAATTCAGTCAGAGGAGCCTCCTTGAGCCGGACCAATGCCTCGGCGAACGATTCCCCCGAATCCGCCACCGCTTGGCAAAAGCCCGGCATCATCATGATCAGCATGGCGATACACCATCTGCCCATGCCGAAGATTAAAGGTCTCATCTCGTCTCCCGAATTCCTTACGCAATCTGATTGCCGATATGTCCGCCGTAGGGTGAGGGGTTTTAAAACGAGGCGTTGCTTTTATCCCCCTCACCCCAGACCGCTCCCGTAGGGAGAGGCCTTGCGTCGGTCTTCCCCAGGAGGAACCCCATCGATCAATACTTCTGCCCCGAGCACTTCTTGGTCTTAGTGTTGTAGTTGCCGCAGTTGATCGGCGGCGTCCACTGGGCGATGATCGACTTGCTTTCCGGCAGGTAATCCGACCAGGCGTCGCCCTCGACCAACGTCTTAGTCTGCCAGACTGTCTGGAACTGACCGTCCTCCTGAATCTCGCCGATCAGCACCGGCTTGGTAATGTGGTGATTCGGAAGCATTTTCGCCATCCCGCCGGTAAGGTTCGGCACCTCGATTCCGATGATCGCCTTGCTCACCGCATCCGGGTCGGTCGTACCGGCTTTCTCTACCGCCTTGACCCACATGTTGAAGCCGATGTAATGAGCCTCCATCGGATCGTTCGTCACCCGCTTCCGATCCTTGGTGAACTGATGCCATTTGGTAATGAACGCGGCGTTCTCGGGCGTATCGACGCTCATGAAATAGTTCCAGGCAGCGAGGTGGCCGACCAGCGGCTTGGTGTCGATACCAGAAAGCTCTTCTTCGCCGACCGAGAACGCGACGACCGGAATCGACTCGGCTGAAATGCCCTGGTTGGCCAGCTCTTTATAGAAAGGCACATTGGCGTCGCCGTTGATGGTGGACACCACTGCCGTCTTCTTGCCTGCAGAACCGAACTTCTTAATCTCCGCGACGATGCTCTGCCAATCCGAATGGCCGAACGGCGTGTAATTGATCATGATGTCCTTATCCTTTACGCCTTTCGATTTCAAATACGCCTCCAGAATCTTGTTCGTCGTTCTCGGATATACATAATCCGTGCCGGCGAGCACCCAACGCTTGACCTTCAACTCCTTCATCAGGTAGTCGACGGCCGGAATAGCCTGTTGATTAGGGGCGGCGCCGGTATAGAACACGTTCTTCGACGATTCCTCACCCTCGTACTGCACCGGATAGAACAGAAGGCCGTTCAGCTCTTCCACGACCGGCAACACCGATTTCCGCGAAACCGAGGTCCAGCAGCCGAAGATGGCGGCGACCTTGTCCTTGGTCAGGAGTTCTCTCGCTTTTTCGGCGAACAGAGGCCAGTTCGAAGCGGGATCGACCACTACGGGCTCCAGCGGTTTGCCGAGGAGTCCCCCTTTTTTGTTCTGTTCGTCGATCAGCATCAGCATAGTGTCTTTCAGCGTGGTTTCGCTGATTGCCATGGTGCCGGAGAGCGAGTGCAGGATGCCCACCTTTATGGTGTCTTCCGCGCGCGCCTCTGCACCAAAAAGGAGCGCAGCCGCAGACAGCGCCAATCCCAAGTGCCGTAAGAGTTTCGTGTAGTCAGGCATGAATACGTACCTCTCTGGTTGATGAAGTGTCAGGAAGTGATCAGATCTGTAACTGAAGGCCCAGCTTGATCGAACTGACGTGGTCGCCCGAAGCCGTGGATCGGTAATCCAGTCCCTTGGTGAGCAGGTCGCCGTACTCGTACATCAGCATGATCTTGGCGTTGTGGCCGTCGATGATGTAATTGATGCCGGCCTCATAAACCTCGCGGCTGGCGCTCTTGATCGGATCGACATTGACGTAGCGTACGTACGGCTGAAATTGGCCGATCCACACTTTTTGCGGGAACAGATACATGGCGCTCACGTCGTAGGCGTCGCCCTCGAACATGGCGAACCCACCGCCTGCTAACCTGGACGCCATGCTATAGCCCTTGATGCCGTAGTTCTTGTATTCGCCGTTAATGGTCACGACGCCCATATTGCCCAAGGGCTTTTCGAACAGGAGGTCGACCGCGGTGCCGCGGAAATTGCCCGGATCGTTGCGGGTCCCGGCGCCGTCTTCCTGATACTGGTTGGAAACGCCCACGGTAAGAATGTCGCCGCCCTTACCGTAATAGGTCCCGCTGGTGTAGTAACCGGGGTTTTTTTCCACGTCGAGGAAGTTGTAGGCGAAGCGCTGGGCGTAGAGCAGGTTGTCGTCAGCGTTGGCACCGTTGCGGAGCCCGCGGAAAAAGCCGACGGCGTATTGCAAGCGTCCGTCGAAGAAAGAACCCCAGATCGTGGCGCCGTCGTCACGACCGAAAGAGCCGGCGGAGGTGCCGTCGGATCGGATCGTGGTATTGAAATCCGCCGGTTCAAAAGGCGTGCCGGCGCCGAAGATGTTGTACACGGCGCTGAAAAATGGGCCGTTCATCTCCCGCCGCTCGGCTGGAACCAGCATGCGCCCCATCCAGATATTGAACATGGGATGGAATTCGAATTTGCCGATGGCGTCGAGTATGCGCATCTCGCCGCCGTCGCCGCAGGTCTGGCAGTCCGTGTTGAACTCGAACTTGAAATACTCGTGGATCTGGCCGTTCAGGTAGAGACGAATATTGTCCAAGTTGAAATCGTTGGACCATTTGCCGGCGTTGGCGGCCTCCTCGGTAGCGGTGAAGCTCGTTCTGAGGCCCACACCTATGCTCACCCACTTGGTATCGTCGATCTTGAAGGTCGCCCCCCCAAGCGACACTGGTGCATATACCGCCGTCAGCGCCGCCAAACCGGCGCCAAAAAGCGCAGTCTGCAAGCCTCGGCGGTCTGCTTGCGTTGCGCTAGTCTTTCGATTGTTCATGAGTGACCCCCCTAAAAAATCGGTTTACGAGCGTTCCGCACCAGCAGTCGTTTCGGACGTAGCAAATCTCCCTGGGCTCGAATCGACCGCCGCGCGTAACTCCTTGTCGGTTCGGGGGTAATTAGATTTCCGGGGGGTATGTGTCACAATCAGTCAAATGACGTATCCCGGAAAGAACGATCACGGCTTAGAGTCTTGTCGGCGCTCTCGTGGCCGGTTACAGGCGACTCGGTTTGCGTGCCGCGTTGCGAGCAATCCGGAATGTCGAGACCAGAAAGGGATTCCGGACCAAAGGGGTGACATGGTCGTCGGTCGGCAATCCTTTGCCAATGTCAGATACTGGGCTCTCGGAGAATTCGATCCGGATGGGCCGCCGACACCGAGAGCCCACTTGATCTTACGAAGACAGCATGCGTATTCCGTTTCTGATCGTTTCCATGAGCTTGCTTGCCGGCTGTACGGTCGGCTTGAAGCCGCAAGGCACTCCTCTCCGGCCTGAGTCGGTGGGCAAGATTCTGTTCCGCGTGGCCCCCGAGAATCTGGACGAGACGCAAACTGCGGGCATGGCCGAACGAATCAGCAGTAACCTACGGTCCTGGGGCTATCCGGTCGAAACAGAGCGAACCCAAGACATTGAAACTGAGGTGACTCACGAGATGCTGGCGCGGGTCGGCAGCATCGAGCATAAAGGCACGCCTACCGGGTTCTCGTTCAGCATTGGCAATTCCGACCCGCGCGCGCTCGGTTTTCAGAAGGCGGATGTACTGCCGGTTACTTGTACGCTTAAATCCACTGCGCATTCGTCCGAAACCGTAAGCCTGTTCATGGATTTCATCGCCGACAAGAAGATCAAAGATCCGGGCCGCGCCCGGAACGATCCGGCATCGCTGAACATATTCGAAAATCACATCGGAACGGTCTGCTTCAACCTGCTCGACAAGCTGAAGGTGCCGAGAAAGAAACCAGTCTCGGCGGACGCTGCCAGTACCTGGATGCCCGAGATACGCATCGAAGTCACCGAAAAACCGGCGAAGGCCGAAAGCAGGAGCTCGACCGGCGCGCTTCCGGTCCGTCCGGTGGGAACGGATAGGCATACGATCTTGGAAACTCCGATTTCAGAAGACCACTCTTCGAGCCCGCCCGAGGAGCCGCCGGTCGTAACCGAAACCGGCAGCGATACGCAAGAAGACCGCAAGCGAATCATCATTCACAATCGCGGCAATCCGGTGATCCTCGACTTCGGTTTCGAAAGGAAATAAATACGGGGTCGATTGCTTCCTTGATGTGCAACGCCTCTGTACTTGCCCCAAAACGGGGCAAGTACAGCTGACGCCCGCCGTTTTTCCCCTGCCTTTTCCCCTGCCCGCCTCGGCGGCACAGGATTTGCTGCCTGTGCTGAATCGGGGCGACAAACGTGAAACGCTCGCGGCATAAGACAAAAATAGAATAGACCAGGGGAAAACACATAGCCGTGGACATACTGAGCCGCCAGGCCATCGTAAAGGAGCGGCGCGACTATAACGCCTGGGTCGCGAACGAGACCCTGGAAGACTATGCGCTTCGTTTCGCACCGCGGTCATTTCGAAAATGGTCCGAGTTCCGGGTGGGAAACACTGCCTTCGGCTCGATTTCGTTTCTGGTACTCGAAGCCATCGGCGGCTTTCTCACGATCAACTATGGATTCGTCAACGCCTGCTGGGCCATCCTCGCCGTTGGCCTCGTGGTTTTCCTCACTGGGCTCCCGATCAGCTACTACGCCGCCAAGTACAACATCGACATGGACCTGCTGACCCGCGGCGCCGGGTTCGGCTATATCGGCTCGACTCTAACCTCGCTGATCTACGCTTCCTTCACCTTCACCCTATTCGCGCTGGAAGCGTCCATCATGTCGCTGGCGCTGGAACTGTACTTCGACATCCCCATCGCCGCCGCCCATGTCGTCAGCGCCCTGGTGGTCATTCCGCTCGTCACCTTCGGCGTCACCACCATCAGCCGGCTCCAGCTCTGGACCCAACCGCTGTGGATCGCACTGCTTGTCACACCCTACGTGGCCGTCATCTGGCAGGAACCTCAGGCACTGGCCGAACTCCCCCTGTTCCCCGGACACGAGAATCGCGGCGCACAGTTCGACTGGATGCTTTTCGGAGCGGCGGCAACCATGGCCTTTTCCATGGTGGCTCAAATCGGTGAGCAAGTGGATTTCTTACGGTTCTTGCCGGAAAAGAACCGTGAAAACCGATACCGCTGGTGGGCGGCCGCTATCATTGCTGGTCCCGGATGGATTGTCATGGGCATGGCCCGACAACTGGGCGGCGCGTTCCTTGCCTTTCTGGCGCTCAAGCACGGCATCGCTGAGGACCGAGCACACGAGCCCACTCAGATGTATCGAGTGGCCTACGGCTATCTGTTCGACGATGGCCAGCTAGCGCTGGCGGCAACAGCGCTGTTCGTGGTCATCTCCCAGATCAAAATCAATGTCACCAATGCCTACGCGGGTTCGCTAGCCTGGTCGAATTTCTTCTCGCGGCTGACCCATAGCCATCCCGGTCGGGTCGTCTGGCTGATCTTCAATGTACTAATCGCCCTGCTCCTCATGGAGCTCGGCGTTTTTGGAGCACTCGAGCGGGTTCTCGGCTTATTTTCGAACGTCGCCATCGCCTGGATCGGCGCCCTGGTGGCCGATCTGGTTGTCAACAAGCCTCTGGGACTTAGTCCGCCCTTCGTTGAATTCAAGCGTGCCTACCTGCCGGACATCAACCCGGTGGGCGTGATGTCCACCCTAGCGGCCTCGATCGTTTCCATCGCATCCTACGCGGGTCTTTTCGGGCCGCTGCCGCAAGCGTTTTCAGCCTTCATCGCCCTAGCGACCGCCTTCGTACTGGCACCGGTCATTGCCCGAGTCACCTGCGGTCGCCATTATCTCGCGAGAAACCGCGACGACTGGGGTCCGGCCGCGCCCCAGGCCAAATGCTGCATCTGCGAAAACGATTTCGAGCCGGAGGACAAAGCCTATTGTCCGGTCTACCAGGATACGATCTGCTCGCTCTGCTGCACTCTGGATGCCCGTTGTCTGGACGCTTGCAAACCGAACGCGCGGCTCAAGGACCAGCTGGAACGGGCCGCAAACCGCTGGCTGCCGGCCTGCCTGTCACCACAACTCCGGCTGCGCCTGATTCAGTTCGCGCTCGTTTACCTGCTGCTCGCCGCGCTCACCGGCGTCTTCGTGGGCGTGATCTATTATCAGGACATTCTTGTAACCGCCGCCGGGAATGAATCCTTATCGCAAGCGTTGTTCGCCAATTTCCTCAAAGTCTATTCGGCGCTCCTGGTTTTCCTCGGGCTCGCCGCCTGGTGGGTCGTGCTTAACAACGAGAGCCGCCGGATGGCGCAGGAAGAATCCGGAAAACAGACCGCTCTACTGCTCAAGGAAATCGAGGAGCACAAGAAAACCGACAGGATGCTGCAGGAAACCCGGGAAGCCGCGGATCGCGCCAACCAAGCCAAGAGTCGCTTCGTGAGCGACATGAGCCACGAGATCCGCACGCCGCTGAACAGCATACTCGGCTATGCCCAGATCTTGAGAAAAGACCCGAGCATACCGCCCCATCGCCGAGAGGCGGTGGAGATCATTCAGCGCTGCAGCGAACATCTTTCATCTCTGATCGAAGACATTCTCGATATCGCCCGCATCGAGGCCCGCAAGATCGAGCTGCGGCGAAACGCCATCGATTTCCCCGCGTTCGTCGAACAATTGGTGCGGATGTTCAAGCCTCAGGCTGAAACGAAGGGATTGACCTTCCGCTGCCAGATCACCGACGTGCTACCACGCCGAATTCGTGGTGATGAAAAACGGTTGGGTCAGATTCTCATCAATCTGCTGAACAACGCGGTGAAGTTCACCCAGGAAGGCGGAATCGTTTTCCAGGTAGGGTACAGCGGAGAAATCGCACGCTTCCAGGTTATCGACACCGGCGAAGGCATAGCACGCGACCAAATCGATACCATCTTCCAGCCGTTTCGACGCCTGCCTAGACCTAGCGGCAACGCCGTTCCGGGCAGCGGCCTGGGACTCACTATCAGCAAGATGCTCACCCAGATCATGGGCGGCGAACTCACGGTGGAGAGCGAGCCTCAGAAAGGTTCCACGTTTGCCGTCCGGCTGTTCCTTCCCAGCCTGCGGGGCGCGGAAGATGTGCGGGATGAGCGGGAGATCGTGGGTTACCGCGGTCCGCGCCGAAAGATTCTGGTGGTCGACGATCAACCCGAGCATCGCGGCATCCTGACCTCGGCCCTGACTCCCCTCGGGTTCGTCATCGAGGAAGCAGGCTCCGGCGAAGAATGCCTGACAAAGGTAAGACAATGGCGCCCGGACCTGATCCTGCTGGACATCATTATGGCCGGAATGACCGGTATCGAGGCTGCAGAGCACCTGCGTCGAACTGGCTGTAAGACCCCTATCGTCGTGGTTAGCGCCAATGCCTACCAAAGCGACCGGCGTGCGGCCAGCTCCGCCGGTTGCGACGACTTTCTGACCAAACCGCTCCAGATCGACGAACTCCTGCGCAAGCTCAAGCTGCACTTGAGCCTGGATTGGCTTTACCGAGGAGATGACACGGGGCAGATCGAAGCCGCCCCCGAACCCCTGCGGCCGATGGTAAGACCGCCAACCGACTGTCTCGACGAACTGGCTGCGTTCGCGCGCATCGGCGATCTCCGGGGATTACAGGATAGGCTCGAAGCACTGGTCGAAAGCGATGCCGGCTACATCCCGTTCGCAGCGCATCTTCAGGCGCTTTCGCGCGAGTTCCGTCTCGGCGATATCAAGAAAACACTCAGCGAGGTTCAACAATGAATTTGAAACGCCAATACCGCGAGGGCACGGTCATGATCGTGGACGACGCGCCGGCCAATCTCGCTCTAATCTCCGACGCCTTGGCAGAAGCGGGCTACCGCGTGCTGGTCGCGACCGACGGCGCATCGGCCTTAGAGCAACTCCGTTTTGTGGCCCCCGATGTCATCCTGATGGATGCCGTCATGCCGGGCATGGACGGTTTCGAAACCTGCCGGCAATTGAAAGCGAATCCGGCGACCCGCGCGATTCCAATCATCTTTATGACCGGGCTGGGCGAGCTGGACGATCTGCTCCGCGGTTTTCGCGAAGGCGCGGTGGACTATCTGGTCAAGCCGATCCGCCATGAGGAGGTGCTAGCCCGGGTCGAAGCCCATCTGGCCCAGTCGCGGATGGTGTACCGTGCGGAAGAAGCCTTGGAACGTAGCGGCTTCGCCACGATCAGTATCGACGCCACGGGGCGAATCGTGTGGCTGACTTCCTCGGCTGTCCGTTGGCTGGCGGCATTTTCCGGAACCCAGGTTCTTGATTTTGAAAACGCGCCTCCGCATCTGCCAACGACTCTTCGCGACTGGGCACTTAAACGCATCGCTTCGGACGGAACGTCGGAAAATGAGCTGTTTACGCTGCATCGCGACGGCAAGAAATTCACCGCCAAGCTCGCTCCCTGCGAAAATGGGCGCGAGTACCTACTGCTCCTGCAGGAATTGACCGGTGGCTGGAATCTAGAATCCTTGCGGGAAAACCTAGGACTCACGTTCCGCGAAGCGGAAATCCTCATGTGGATCGCCCGAGGCAAAACCAACCGCGAGGTCGGGACCATCCTCGGCAGCAGTCCCCGAACGGTCAACAAGCATCTGGAACACATCTTCGAGAAACTTGGCGTCGGTACCCGCGCCGCCGCAGTAGCTGTCGTCATGGAACGCATGAGGACAGGAGCCGAAGCGGCTTGACCGAGCCTTCAAAGAGACGAGCACCGCAATCGCACAGCACCCCGCAGGGCGGAATCTTTTACCGAGGCCACACGCTCCAATAGAGCGTCTTCGCCTCGTTCCTTCTCTGGGAGACCTGAAAAAGGGGCTGTTGAAGGGCGCGGCGAAGCCGCCCGCAGGGGACCGGGCAGGGAATGCCCGGCATGAACGTTGGGATACAGGAATCAAAAAGAAAATACCTGTCAATGCCCTAAGCCCATCCCAATCACTCCGCACCTTCCCTGTGCGGAGCCGCAAGCGGCGCTCACACGTGTATCCTTTCGCCTGGACCGAACGGAAATGCGCAAGGTGACAAATACAGCCAAACCGCCATCGCTCTATCGGGTTTCCGTGGTTCCGCTCCCAGCCAAGCCTTGTGGCCGCCCTGCCACCGGTATTTCTCGGATGTCCGCATGCAGGCGGCGCGCCTCTTCGATGCGCGCCCTCGCCTCACGGGTATCCAAGCGCACACCGTACGCCACGTAAGCAAGGTCGGACAACGGCGCGTGGCTCCCGTTGAAAAACGGCCATTGCTTGTTCTTGCGGTAGAAGGTTTCCACGAAACTGGTAATGGCCAGGAGCGAAACATTCCCCTGCGAATCCTTAGCAATCCACGGACCGCCGGAATCACCGCGGGTGGGCATGGGCTCGTCAACCGAATAAGCTCCCTGAGCGTCCAGCCGGTTGACCGCCAGCAGGGCGGAAAGCGAGGACACGAATGACTCCTTGGATTCAAACTGCACCCGGAATTGCAAATGCAGTATGGGATCCAGATCCTCGTATTGTTTCGGCACGAACTGATAGAAGCTGCTCGGTAAATCGAAAACGCGCTTTTCGGCACAACGGGGACTGTCGATTTCCGTTTCCCGGTAACCGTAACCGAAGCCACAAATCAGAGCTTTGTCGGGAGTATGGCCGGTCGCAATAGGCAAAGGCCGCAACTCATCCCCGACATCTGCGTCAAACACCAGAATAGCGATATCCTCGGCGATGTTTTCCTGCACGACGTCGAAACTCGGATACACTGCCGCGCGCAGCTGGGCATTCAACACCGCCGCAGAGGGAGCGGCCCGAAAGCGCACTGCCGGTAGTTTGAGCGGCCCCTCCAGGCGTACATCGCGCATACAATGGGCAGCCGTGATTAAAGTCAGCGGGCGCGTGCCGAGCACCGTGGAACTGCAAACGCCGCTCGCGTTTTTCCAAACCTTCTGATACGCGTCCCAGTGACGCAGTTCGATCGTCAACGGCAAGGTCGCTTGCCGGCCGATCGGCAACGGCTCTCCGTGGATTAGTGCAAAAACGCGCCCAGCCGACAAAACGGCCACGATAAGCGCAAACGCCAGCACAAAGGTGTTCATGCAGACCGTCCCGTGAGTTAGCCCTATCTCTCAGACAGCCCAATCCGCCACTGATTCCGCGCGAGTCGGCCCTCCAGATCCAATCCTCGTGCCAAACTCGATCAGGCGGCAACATTTTTTCGATTCATAGCAGGGAACGTTTCATATCGAAAACAAGCCCTTCGAATTCCTGGGAAACAGGCAAGCGGAATTACAAACCTACGAGCGAAAAACGACACACCATTCGAAACTGCCGTCGTGGCACCGGCCAGGCGAGAAATACAATATGGTGCTAAACTCAACTGCGGTCGTATTCCTCGAATTTCCGGTTCAAGAATCTCAAATACCAAGGACTTGCCGCACAACAAAGTCGTTTCGTCCACAGCTAACCGGCTGAAAAAGACTCCAAGGACATAGATAACTTGTGCATCGATTCGACTCCGAAAAGCCGAGTGTATAGAAAATGGCTGTTTAACTACCCGCTAGGCATCAACTAGTACTGGCGGTTTACCGTTCCGATCTATCAATGCGTATCTTATTTTAGGGGGAATTTATGGCTGACTTGACACTTGATTTGTATCGAGCTTGCAAACGAAATAAACGTAAAACCTTAGACATAAAACAAAACTTTAATAGCGATCACGGTACCGGCTTCTTATATCCTGACTATACGGGTTTTTGGAGAAAAGATAATACCTTTAGGGCACCGGATGTAACGACCTTCACCGATGACACAGGCACTGAATGGATAAGAGGCGTTAACGATACCGATCCGAGAACCGGGAGGCATTACGTCAGCCGGAATGAAGGTGTTTCGTTAAGCACAACCCCTGGTAAATTCGGATACAAGTTCTGGTTTTATTTTCTGCTACCCGAAGGAACGCCCGTCCCCGATTCTCTGGACGTGGTCCAAACGGGTACCGATCAAAGCCACTACGCGATACGATGCAAGAACCTGATGAGAAAGGATGCTTACGAGGGAGCTCTCAATAACTTGGCAAGAGCCGCAATCGCAAAAGCGACTGAGTTGAAACGTGCATCTCTGTATTTCTCTTAGATCCGACATCATGAGTGACTGACAATGCGAAGCATAAGCGAAAAAGACTTAGCCGTGATTATTCCCTTGTTATTCAACAAAATCCGGGAAATGACCGAAGAATTACGAGCGCTGGAGGAGAATAGCGGCGAATTGAGCGATGATCAAATCAACGAATGCTATGAACTACAAGAGTGCATAGAGCAATATACGACTATTCTCGACACCCTCCGCCAAGAGTATGAAAACGGACTCGCGGAGGGAATCAATTTACCCAGCTATGAGGAATTGATTCGCGCATCTTGAATTGCAAAGAACGTGGCCCCGGCATTTCAAAACGATGAGGCGAAGGTGCCGGATGGAAAAGCGTCAAAAACTTGCGCCACATAATTCGGTTCACGAACGATGAGAGTATTGGATCGGGTAGGAATGGCAAGAGAGGGGTATCAAGTTTACTGTGTAACTGTCAAGTCCCGCACGATTGTAAACCCTCTTTCGAAAAAGATGAGGATGGGACAGTTGCCAGTTTTTGAGAGTCTGAATTGGGGTGAGATGGCCTAAGGCCTTTTGGGGAATGTGATGATTGTACAGCTCGACATAGCGGTGCAGGGTGGTGTCCAGATCGGCGGTTGAATCGAAGTGATGGGTTTGCAACACCTCCTCGATGCGGCCATTGAAGCGTTCCACCAGGCCATTCGTTTGGGGCCGGCCCGGCGGAATCAGGCGATGTTCGATGCCTTGTTCAGTACAGAGGCGGTCAAACTCATGCGTCCCCGAGGGCTGCCGAGTTCGGATCAGGAAACGGTCGGTAAACTCCGAGCCGTTGTCGGTCAGGCATTTCTGGATGCGGAAAGGCGCGGCCTGAATCACCGCTTTGAGGAAGTCCTTTGCGCTTAAGGCGGTGCGGTTGGGCTTGAGGGCGACATAGCCCCAGCGGGTGGCGCGGTCGATGGCGACGAACAGGTATCGGCGGGGTTCGCCGTCGATGGCGGGCAAGTACTTAACATCCAGGTGGAGGAAGCCGGGCTCATAGGCCTTGAAGGGTTTGACCTTCGCCTTCTCTGTAGGCGGAAGCAGGGTCTTGAGGGACGCCACCCCGTGGCGGCGCAGGCAGCGGTCTAGCCCGGAACGGGACACGGCGGGATTGAGAAATTCCCGGGTCACGGCCAGGAGATCATCCAAGGGGAGGAGCAGAGCTTGGCGGAGGTAGACCACGATGGCTTCCTGGGCGGGCGTGAGCGTGGTTCTGAGGGTGTGGGGCCGGTGTGAGGCATCTTCGACCGAGGAGCGGTGTTTCCACTTGCGGACGGTCGTTCGGCTAATGCCATGCTTTTGGGCCAAGGCGCGCTCGCTCAACGTGGACGCTTGAATGGCCTGCCGAACGGCCGGGGTGGTACGGGCGTTCTTATGAAGACGAATCTGCATGGAGAGAAACCTCACTTGGACGAACCGAATATCTCCTGGAGAAGGCTCCGGGCTTCGAACAGAGCATAACTCCTTCTCGGTAAATAATCACACGAGACGCGACATGTAACTCGCATTAGCTCATCGAGGATAACCAGATGACAGAAGAGGATCACAAAGTCACCCAACGCCCTCTTTACCACTGCAAGCGGCTTGACTGGGAGCACCAGCCGACCCCGCCCCTGAAGGGCCTTTTGCAATGAAGCGGCACCTCGTCGCCCGGCTGGCGTTGGGTTTCCAAGGCCCCAAGTCCCCGCTTCGCGGTAACCCAGTTCGACCTTCCAGCAGGTGTCCTCTCCAACCGGCTCATTGCCTATGCGGGAAAGCGGATCCAGTCGAGCGGATCGAATGGGCACGAGGCCCCAGAAAGCCCGGAGGGTGGTGAGCCGCGAAGTGGCGACGAATACAATCGTATCGAGGAAACGCAACGGGACTTCTTCGGTCCCCGCGCCAGTTGCCATAACGTCCTCGCCGACGCGCTACGCCCGATGGTGGCTGCCCCACTTAGACGCGGATGCAGCGCCTAAGCGCGATTACCCTCGCCGGTACCGGTTTGGTGCGGGCAACCGCCGCCACAATTCGGGCGAAACGGCCCAAAAGGTCCCTCACGGCACGCACTAGGCGTCCTATTTGCGTTCCTACTGGCCTCGTAGCCTCCCCTGCGTGAGACCTTCTCCACCGCCGCCTGCCCCTCTTGGCCAGTTGACCCGGCCCGAATGCCGTCCCCGGCGTGACGACAAATAAAGGGGTAAGGAAAAATTGCGACGATTGAGCAGAAATCCGTTCAATATTGGTCAATCACCTCCCCTATCGCACGCCTTTGAGCTCACCACCCTGCTCCTGCCCCCCGCGAATGGGAGCTGACGAAATATCCGGGCTAAATCTCACACCAATTCGACCTTCAGCCACCCCGGGCGATGCTCGTCGAAGGCACGGTAGGCTTCAATAACCGACGTCAAAGGCTCGGTCTGAGTCAGAACTTCGGTCGGATCGATGACTCCGCTTCGAACCAGGTCGATCAGCATGGGGATGTACTGGCGATGATTGCAGTTCCCCATTTTTACGGTGAGATTCTTGTTCATCGCCATGCCGATGGGGAAAAAGCGATCGGACGGCGGGTAAACGCCGATGACCGACAAGGTTCCGGCCTTGGCCAAAGCCTGGACCGCCCAGGTCAAAACCAGGGATGGACTATCGCCGTGATGCCATTGGGCTCCTTGCTGCTGGGCTTCCGGTGCGATTTCGCTCAACTCCTGGTCGAACTGGGCTTTTTGCTCATCGGCCTTTTGCGCGGCTGGCCCGTGACGGGGACGTTCGGCGTCCACGCCCACTGCGTCGATGGCACGATCCACGCCGATGCCGCCGGTCAGGTCGCGAATCGTCTGCACCGGATCTTCGAGATCGAAATTGATGACCTCGGCGCCTTGGTTACGCGCCATATCGAGACGCGAGGGCTCGTTGTCCACGGCCAGTACCCGACCGGCACCCTGCAGCTTGGCGCAGGTGATGGAAAACTGCCCGACCGGACCGCAGCCAAAAACGGCCACCGTATCGCCGGACTTGATCTCCGCCAATTCCACGCCGAAATAAGCCGTCGGCAAAATATCCGAGAGGACTATAGCCTCATCGTCGGTAACATCGTCCGGCAGCTTGACCAACCCGACATTGGCGAACGGTATACGCGCTTTTTCTGCCTGCAATCCGTTAAGACCTCCGGCGATCGCGGGACCTCCGAAAAAAGTCGTTCCACCGAGAATGCCATTCGGGTTGGCATAATCGCATTGCGCGTAGTAGCCCGCCCGACAATATGAACAGTAGCCGCAGGCGACGGTCGAGGGCACCACCACCCGATCGCCTTCCTTGAGATTCCGGACGTTCGACCCTAGCGATTCAACCACGCCGACAGCCTCATGCCCCAGAACGGTGCCGGGCTTCAGTCCGCCTAGGGTCCCGCGCACCATGTGCAGATCCGTCCCGCAAATCGCGCTGGCGGTGATCCGCACGATCGCATCCGTCGGTTCTTCGATGCGAGGCTCGGCGATATCTTCCAAACGAATGTCGCCAACTCCGTGAAAAACGACTCCCTTCATCTTTGCCTCCGGTTTTCACCTGGTAAGTTCGGGGCACTGCATGACATCCCAGCGCCCGATTGGGATTCTTTCCCTGGCCCGAAAAGCCAGTTTTCCGCAAGAAATACCCGCTGGTTAATTTTGGGTTGGATGCTCGGGCTTAGCTGCAGTTCCCGCGGACCTGTATCATCGAAGTTTCCTCAACGCCCCGGCATCGGCGCCACAGCCGACTTCGCACAGGGGCCGGCGTGATCGAGCTGAACGCCGGCACGGCGGCGCGCGCAATCGTTGCTATAGGTTTCGCCGTCGCATCCGCAGACGGGGTTGTGTTCAGTGGTGCAGATTTCAGGCGGAACCTCGCAGGTTCCCAATGCGCTGGTCGAGCTGCATGCGTTGGGAGTTGCGACTTCACAATATTGGCCGGGCGGGCATCCCGCTCCGGTATTGCCGCCGCAGACCTGGCCGGTGGCCGGGGCCGGGGATTCCAGCAGATAGAATTCGCTCGCAACCAGGGATTCGCTCGTACCCGCAGGGCCAGTGACAGCTTGGTGACTCCCGGCGACCAGAACGCTTCCTTGCTTGAGCGCCCGGTATCCGGCATTGACGCGCTCGGGATCGGCTGCGGAAGCGAGCAGGTCAACCTCGGCAATCAACGTCTTGCTGAGCGTATTCAGCTGCACTTCCTCGATGTGTTCGCAAGGTTCGGTCGAGCAGGGCCCGCCGACATCCTTCACCCGGTACAGAGCGCCCGAGGGAACCGCTTGTGCCTGCGCCCGCCATGTCTCGTGCACAACCAGAACGCTGTCTTCCATGCCGGCATCGGTCGCACGCCTTTCGAGCATTCCTCGCACCAGGCCGCGTCCCAAAACGAACTCGTTCTTGAACTCTTCGTTTTGCTGCGGACTACCGCCCGCTTTGGAAAAGTCGAGCATGCCGACATAACATTCTCGACGCCAAATCCCGTCCACGCAGCGGGTTCGCGGTTTGTTGACTTCCTTCACGAAAACCCTGTCGCATGTTGGTGCAAGGCACTCTCTTGGATCCTGGCGCGACACTTTGAAGTATCGCGCGTCTTCGCCGCTCGCCGGACCGCTCCACCAAAGGCCAAAAATCGTCAGCCACAAAGCCAGCTCTTTGATCATTCCCGATCCTCCGTCCGCTCGATTCAATCTCTGCGACACCGATGCTATCAATGCATCTAAGAAATTTCATGAAACGGAAGACGATCGGAGAATGGCGCAAAGCCGCCGAAACAAAAAACGGTGTCGCCATTTGCGGCGGCACCGAGTCGGGGAAGGAGGGAGGGTGGGGGAAAACGATGAGTTTGGTGCGGTCCGATGAGTGGATAGGAATTAGTGGCGTCCTGCCTTCTCACTCACCGGCCGCCGAAATAAACATCGCAATTCATATGCCATTAATAGCGCAACGAATGTTGCGATTTGCCGAAACGCCCATGGTTAAAGCGTTTCGGAAATTTCAGGACGATAGCGGAATTGCGGCAGCCCGCAATTTTTCGTTCAGTTTGGCCAAAAATTCGATCAGTTCGATGCTTTAGCGTCGCTCATACACGACGAACGCTATGCCTTCTTCGAACGTCCTGCCGAACCGCCGCAGCATTTCTTGTACTTTTTGCCGCTGCCGCAGGGACACGGTGCGTTGCGGAGAATCTCGCCCTTGTGAGCGATTTTGCCGTGATATTGGATGGTGCCGTCCAGATAAACCCATCGTCCTTCTACCCGATGAAACCGGCTGACTTCATGTAACAAATAAGTGTCGTCTCCCAGCTCAAACTGGGCTTTGAACTCGACGACACCGCGCTCGTCGTTGTCGCCGCCACCTATAGTTCCAACAATCTCTAGACGGGACCAGGTGCGGGTGTCGCCTTCAAAGTTCAAAGACGCCGGCCGCTGCCCTGGGTCCCAGCTGTCTCTGAGGTAATCGGCGTCGCGCAGTTCGAACGCAGTAAAACGCGAACGCATCAGGGCTTCGGCGGTGGGCGGTACCGATTGTCTTTTCAAATACGGGCCGCAACAGACCTCAAAGGGCTTCTCGGAGCCGCAGGGGCAAGTCGTAGGGGTGTTCACGGAACTGTAGCGAGTGCGGGTTGATCGGCTTCAGGCTGACTAGACGGCGAATCGACGGAACGACGGTCCCGGCTGCACGTGCGAGTACATCGGACTCAATGTGAATGCCCGATTGTAACACACGGGTAGTCGGTCTGCCGGCGAGGCGAAACCTCCATCCGGCCGCATGCCTGAACAACTATGAAGTGCTCTCTGCCTCCAGAGCGCAGGGTCGCTTCGGTGCTAAGCGCATGAGCCAATTCACTGGCATTGAACTTGCTGCCCCTGGCAATCGCCGAAATGTTTCATGTGTTTCGTGATCAAGGAGGAATATTGCACAACGTAGGAGACGATCTGCCTGAGTTGTCTTCACGGGGGCCGATAACGTCGATCAGGCATTCCTTGTCGCGGCACCGCAAAGCATCGATCATGAATCGATAGAAGAAAATAGGAACGGCTTATAACCGCAGACAAAAGAGCCCGGCTCGAAGACGATCCTCAACGCATCGATCTGACGGATTGGATCACTCCCCCTACACGCTCTCTCTGTTGTGTTACAACCATCCGAACAAGAAATCCTCGAAAAACGTCGAGCTGGTCGTGTCACCATAACGGGAAAATTCGGCGAAAACACCGCGTCTGTCACTCCCTATTCGTTGACCACTCGTGCCGGAGGGGTGGTGTGCTGCGATTGCGTATGGAAATAGAAATACTGCTCGGATAGCGCCAGGTGAATCGCGCCCAGGTCAGACTGAACCTGATCCAGATACTCGTGCAACACGGCCGGCGTCAGACCTTCCCAACGCACCCCCCTGATCCGCCGCCAGGTACGGCGTATCCGCTTCATGATCTCATGGTGATTCGGCAGCGTCGCTAGAGATTCCTCGATTTCCGAAAGACAGTGGCTGACGGTTCGCGGAAAATGGGGATCGAGGAGCAGATAGCGCAGCACCGCCGTTCCCCGCACGTGCACGTCGACGTGCCGACGGTACATTTGGTAAGCGCTCAACGCCTTGAGCACGCTCATCCAAAGCCGCTCCTGAAAAGGCTCCAAGGCACCGCCCTGTCGGGGAAGCAACACGGCCGCGTTGATGTCCGCGATACGCGTGGTCATGTCGGCACGTTCGACGTTTCTTCCCAGCCGAATGAATTCGTAAGCCAAGTCACGGCTCATGCAGCCGATCAAGAGGCCGGCCAACGACTGATTGCGCTCGATGATCTGATTGAGAATCTCGTAACGCTGAGTCCGGCTCTGTACCGCCAGAGAAGCCGATTTCTGGACATACAAGTACAGCCCGTTCACCCGCTCCCAGAATTCGTTGGGGAGAGTTTCGCGAAACGTTCGGCTGTTCTCGCGGGCGCGCCGAATGCTGGACACGATAGCGCTAGGATTGCGCTCGTCCTGGATCAGGAAACGCAGAATGTTGGACTCGTTCGCCTCCTGGTAACACTCCTCGAAAAGTTGGTCCAGGCCGACGACCTTGAGCAGGACGTCCCACCCGAACGAGGAACCCCTCGGGAGATCCAACAGCACGTCCATCGTCGTGTTGATCAGGCGTGCGGTGTTCTCGGCCCGCTCCAGATAGCGAGCCGTCCAATAGAGGTTTTCGGCTACGCGGGATAACATGCGTCGTCCGTATCGACGATCCAAGTGTCTTTGCTACCACCGCCCTGCGACGAGTTCACCACCAGGGAACCCGCCTTCAGGGCGACTCGGGTCAGACCGCCGGTGGTAGCGTAAAGACGGCTGGATTGCAGAACGAAAGGTCGAAGATCCAGGTGGCGAGGCGCGAAACCGTCCTCCACCAGGGTGGGTGCGGTGGAGATGCTCAGGGTCGGCTGCGCCATATAATTGCGCGGATTGGCCCGAATCAGATCGGCGAACGCCGCGCGCTCCTGGGCGCTGGCCCTCGGACCGATGAGCATGCCGTAACCTCCGGATTCGTTCGCCGGTTTGACCACCAGTTTGTCCAGATTGGCGAGCACATAGGATCGCTCCTTGTCGTCCATGCACAAGTAGCTCGGTACGTTGGGAATGATCGGGTCCTGATCGAGGTAATAACGAATGATTTTCGGCACGTAGGTATATACAACCTTGTCGTCCGCGACCCCCGAGCCGGGTGCATTGGCGATTCCGACCTTGCCGCTTCGCCACGCGCGCATGAGCCCCGGGACGCCGAGCACCGAGTCCGGGCGGAACACCTCGGGATCCAAAAAATCGTCGTCGATGCGGCGATAGATCACATCGACCCGTCGGGGACCCGATATCGTCTTCATATAAACTTGGTCGTCTGCGTCCACCATCAGATCCGAGCCTTCCACCAAGAACGCACCCATTTGCTGGGCAAGATAGCTGTGCTCGAAATAAGCCGAGTTGAAAATCCCCGGCGTGAGCACGGCCACCACCGGCCGCTCGCCGCCCCTCGGTGAAAGAGCTGCCAGCGTGTCGTAAAGCTGGGTCGGATAGTCATCGACCGGGAGAATGTTGCAGGCCTGAAAAACTTCCGGAAATAGGCGCTTCGTCAGTTGTCGGTTTTCCAACATATACGACACGCCCGACGGCACCCGCAGATTGTCTTCCAGCACGTAAACCGTGCCGTCCTTGTCGCGTACCAAATCGGTACCGGAGATATGTGCCCACACCCCAAACCGGGGCGTCATTTCTCGGCATTGCGGCCTGAAGTTGCGCGAACCGGCGATCAGCTCGGCCGGAAAGACACCATCCTTGACAATGCGCTGTTCGTTGTACAGATCGTTGATGAACAGATTCAGAGCCGTAAGACGTTGCTTCAGCCCTTCCTCTATACGCATCCATTCCCGCTTTGCCATCACCCGGGGAATGATGTCGAAAGGCCAGGCCCGGTCGATGTTGCCCGCCTCGCTGTACACGGTGAACGTGATGCCCATGGTCATGATGGCCGCATCCACCGCTTGGCGGCGCGCCTCTAACTCTCCCGGCCGAAGCGAGTCAAGATATTGAAACAGAGCACGAGCGGCGAAACGCGGTCGGCCGCCCGGTTCCAACAGTTCGTCGTAGGCTTCGCTGACGTGGTAGTCGTGGGAGATATACATGAGCGATCGATAGGTTTGATACTTTCGAAAAAGCATCCTCCGTGCCAATGAGACGGCGCACGCGGGAGGGCAGCGGACTATCTGAACCTAGGCCCTGAATGCCTTCATTGCGAAAAAGCGAATCTGGTGCACGGCCGTATCCTTATGCGCACCATAGAGGTGCAAGTGCCCTACGGCTTATCGCGTCTTGCATAGGAAATGGATCAGGCCGGTAAACACCCTCCTGGTCTTTACGGCCATCGCCCCGGGCTTCCTACCCCGAACTAACCTGGTCTAACGATAACCGGATGCTTTGCCATGATTTCCTCCTGAAACGACTGACGATAGAATCGATCGAATCCCATAACCCGAGTCCATTCCTATATCGCCATGACCTACTGTCTTTCGATCAACGTGGAACGCGGCCTCGTGTTCTGCTCCGATTCCCGCACCAACGCAGGGATGGACAGCATCGGCACCTATTCGAAAATGCACACGTTCGTGTGGCCGGGAGAGCGGGTTTTTGTTTTGCTCTCCGCCGGCAATCTCGCCACCACCCAGGCCGTGGTGAAAAAGATGTATCGCGATGTCGAGCAGGCCTGGGTACCCAATCTGATGACGGCGACCAGCCTGTCCGAAGCCGCAGATTACGTCGGCATGATCAGCACCCAATTGCAGCGCCACCAGGCTAGTCGCGATACGGCCAACACCAACTTCGAGGCCACCTTCATCTTCGGAGGCCAAATCGGGTACAGTCCGCCCGAGACGTTCCTGATCTACCCGCAGGGCAACTACATTCACGAATCGGAAGAGCATCCGTTCCTGCAAATCGGCGAAACCAAGTACGGGAAGCCCATTCTGGACCGGATCATCAAACGAAATATCGACCTCGACCGGGCCGCACGCTGCGCCCTGGTTTCCATGAACTCCACCATCCGCAGCAACGTGACCGTAGGCCCGCCGGTGGAGCTGCTGATCTACGAGCGAGACAGCCTGACTGAAGGCCGCCGGCTGTTTCTCGCTGAGGACGACCCCTTCGCCAAGCAGCTTTCCGAGAAATGGAACGAGGGCTTGATCCTCGCCTTGGAAAACCTGCCGAAATTCGCCTGGGAAAACACTGGTGCGGAGACGCCCGAAACCAATCTCTCCCTGCTTGAAAGACAACGTCATCGGTAGTTGGAACCGGGTCTTGAATGACGCTTTCGAGCACACGCGCGCCGGAAAAACTTCGGCGCAAGAAAATTCCCATCCGAAATCTCTGTTTCGTTGCCCCGGAGAATTCAGCTGCCTATGGCAATTCCACTCGCAGAGTATTTCGTTCCGATGCCGGCAGCTAGGGGTTATGGTCGTCCCTTCCAACTTCGGGCCAATCAGGCTCTCGGAGAACTGAACCCGTGCGATCTCTTTTTCCGAAACGACCTGAACACCCCCGAACTGAATCGTTTGCTTCGATCCGATGACGAGTGCTCGGAAAAACCCAACGCGGCAGAGATCCATACTCGAGTCAGGATCAACCGTAAATCGAGGCGGAAACCGGAACCGGTGACAAGCGCCAACACTGGGCTACGACTCGAATTAGGGCACGTACCATTCGAAACCGGTAAGACAGGCCATTACACTTTGCAATTCGAACAGGCTTTTCGACACTTCGGTAGAAAAGGAGTCAAAAACAAATGCCGTTAAAAAAAATGCTCTACCACACTGCAAGCGGACTGTTGGCCCGGCGCATTCAGGAAGGTTGCCTCCATCTTCACATGCCGGGTAGTCCGAGCCGCCGCTTCGGAAACGGAGAGCCCGAAGTGCACTGGAACGTTCAAGACGTCTCCGTCCTGCGCCGCCTGATGTTGGACCCGGAATTCCAGCTTGGCGAAACTTATGTGGAGGGCGGTTGGCACACCGGATCGCCCGAGACGCTGCCGACGTTTCTCGAGGTCATCATGCGCAATTTCTCCACGCCTGAACGCGCGATCTATGGGCGTATCCGTCGATGCTTGCACGCACTGATTCGACAGGGTAACGCCATCGCCCGCAGCTACCGGAATGTGAAACACCATTACGATCTCGACGAGTGGCTTTTCCGCCGCTTCCTAGACGAACGCCTTTTTTATTCCTGTGCTTATTTCGAAGAACCCGAGCAATCCCTGGAACAGGCCCAGCTCGCGAAATGCCGGTTGATCGCCCGAAAACTCTGCCTTGAACCTGGCATGCGTGTCCTCGATATCGGCAGTGGCTGGGGCGGTTTGGCGATTTATCTCGCAAAGCAGGCCGGCGTCGACGTGACCGGCATAACGCTTTCCCAAGAACAGCTCCGTGTCGCCCAAGCAGAAGCCGAACGGGCGGGACTCCAAGACCGGGTGCGCTTCCGCCTCGAAGATTACCGGAAACACACCGGCCTGTACGACCGTATCGTCAGCGTCGGGATGTTCGAGCATGTCGGCCTCCGCCACTATCCGGCGTTCTTCCGTCAATTGGCGAACCTGTTAAAACCGGACGGCGTCGCGCTGCTTCACACCATAGGCGTCAGTCATAGAAGTGGTCCCGCCAATCCTTGGATTACCCGCTATATCTTTCCCGGCAGTTACATCCCATTGCTCTCCGATCTGTCGCCGGCGATGCAGCGTGCCCAGCTGATGCTGACCGATCTCGAAGTGCTAAGGCTGCATTATGCGTATACCCTTCGGGAATGGTTCCGCCGGTTCCAGAATCATAGGGCGGAGGTTGTGGACCGGATGGGAGAACGCTTCGCCCGCATGTGGGAGTTTTATCTCGCAGTATGTGACGCTTCCTTTCGCTGGCGCGACATGGTGGTTTTCCAGCTCCAGCTCGCGAAACGGCACGGCCCCGTGCCAGTCACCCGGAACTACCTGATCGCGAGCTGAAGTAGCGCATGGCGCAAGCGACACCGATTCGCCAAACCAGGCCTCGCGGGCAAGCCCGCGGGGCCGCTTTCTCTTCGCCGTAAACGCGGCTTGGCAGCACCAGGCTCGCGGATTATCCTTATTTGCTTCGGGGGCTAGACCAATTAAGAATTCAATCACTATGAGCGAGTCATGCGATGTGTTGGTCATAGGGGGAGGGCCGGCAGGATCGTCCATTGCGGCCTTGCTGGCGGAAAAGAATTGGCGCGTCGTACTGGCCGAAAAGGACCGACACCCACGTTTTCATATCGGCGAATCGCTGTTGCCGCTTAGCCTTCCTTATTTGGAGCGACTAGGCGTGCTGGACGAGGTCGAGAGGATTGGCCTGCGCAAATACGCCGCCGAGTTCGATTCCATCTATCATGGCAAGCGCTCTGTCTTCCGGTTCGGCGAGGCGCTGGACAAGTCCCATCCCTATGCCTTCGAAGTCAAGCGCTCAGAATTCGACCACGTCCTATTTAAAAATGCCGCGCGCAAGGGGGTGGAGGTACACGAGGGCTGCCGCGTGACCTCGGTGGAACTGAATGGCGATCGCGTGGTATCGGTGAAAGCTACCGACGAACACGGCGCGGAACGTGTGTGGCAGCCGCGCTTCCTGGTTGATGCCTCGGGCCGCGACACCTTTTTGGCCGATAGACTCGGGATCAAGGAACGCAACAAAAGACACAGCAGCGCCGCGATCTTCGGCCATTTCGAAGGGGCTGAGCGCAGAAGCGGTCTGGACGAAGGCAATATCAGCATTTATTGGTTCGATCACGGCTGGTTTTGGATGATACCGCTCAAGGGAGACCTGATGAGTGTGGGCGCGGTCTGCTGGCCTTATTACCTGAAAAGCCGCCGCACGCCGGTCGAACAATTCTTTTTTGACACCATCGCCTTATGCCCTCTAGTGCAGGCTCGCCTCGCAAACGCCCGGCTGGTGTCGCCGGTAACCGCGACCGGCAACTATTCTTATATGTCCCGGCGAATGCGGGGAAAGAACTATTTGCTGATCGGCGATGCTTTTGCCTTTATCGACCCGGTGTTCTCCAGTGGCGTCCATTTCGCCCTGCACGGTGCTGTGTCGGGCGCGGAAACTGTGGACGGCATCCTGCGCGAACCGGAAACCGCCGAGAAACGTCTTGCTCAATATGAAAAATCCGCACGCCACGGACTGAAAACATTTTCATGGTTCATCTATCGCGTCACCACGCCGGCCATGCGGGATCTGATCATTTATCCAAACAACCGATTCCGAATCAAAGAAGGCGTTATCTCGCTACTGGCTGGCGATCTGTACCGGAATACGCCGATTGCGTCCAAGCTTGCCATGTTTAAGTTGATCTACTATCTGAAAACTCTGTTTGACCCGCTCAACAGCTACGCTGCCCTCAAGCGCAGACGGCAAAACATCGCTTCATGAAGCTCAGCTTCGTACGCCCGACATGAACGCGCCAGCACGTATGCGCTATTTCGACGCGAGCCTGGGCGCTCGTAAGAGTCGATCGTCCGTTTTCGATGCCCCCGTTTATCTCAGCCTCCTTCCTGCCGAAACCTTGGACGGCATGACAAGCACGGAGCAGGCCACCGTGCTCGGTGTCGTCGGCTTCGGTGACCTTCCCGAATCGGCCGGGGACGCACCCTACCCGGTTCTAACGCTGCCCATGAGTCACCTGGACGACCAAAAGCTCTGCGAAGTTTGGCAAAGCCCTTGGCCGGTAAGCCATGGCGAAAACCAGGGCATCCGCTATGCCTGTAACGGGGAGGTCCTATTCGGCGTGCTCTACCTACGCGGGAATGAGCGGGAAGCGGTGGAAACCGGGACCTATCGCGCCTATCGTCGAATACTGGATCTGATCCACGTCGCCGGGTACAAGCATTTGGTTCGCATGTGGAACTATCTTCCCCGGATCAACGACGAGTACCTCGGGCTCGAAAACTACCAACGGTTTTGTCTGGGGCGCCATCAAGCCTTTGCCGAAGCCGACTACCTGTTTGATCGGGATCTCCCCGCTGCCAGTGCGATCGGCGCCGGAACGGACGGCTTGCTGATCTATTTCATCGCGGCCCGGGTGCCAGGACGCCAGATCGAGAACCCACGCCAGGTAAGCGCCTATCGTTATCCCTTACGATACGGGCCGCGCAGCCCGTCTTTTTCGCGCGCCACGCTAATGGAATTCGGCGGTGTACGACAGCTTTACCTATCCGGAACCGCGAGCATCGTTGGACACGAAACTCTGCATCCCGAGGATGCAGCCGGACAACTTGTGGAAACATTGATCAACGTTCAGACCGTGCTAGACGAAGCGAGCCATGCCCGAGCAAGGCTCGACGAGTTGGGACCGGATTGCACGCTGAAGATTTATCTGCGTCATCGCAAACATTTCTCCCTGGCTAAGAAAACGCTCGCGGAAACCTTGCATCCATTAAGCCCGGTCATTTTCCTTCAGGGTGACATTTGCCGCAGAGACCTGCTGCTGGAAATCGAAGGCGTCATTCGTCTGCCCTGTTCGTAACCCAGGCTGACCGGCTTCAGAAATCAATCCTGGAATATCGATAGCTTATGACCTCGCAACTGACCCCGATGGAATTGGAAACCGCACGGATGATCGTCGAATCCTTGAACCTCGAAGCCGTTCCCGAGGACATCGATCCCGACAAACCGCTTTACCGGGAGGGATTGGGTCTCGATTCGATAGATCTGCTCGAGCTTTCGCTGATGATCTCCAAGACCTACGGATTTCAGATCAAATCGGACGATCCGGACGTCACCCATATTTTCTCGTCGCTCCGGGTACTGGCCGATACCATCGAGAAACGGCGCACGAAATAAGGGGCATGGAGATAAAAGCGGCCTTGACCCTCTGTCTGGCGGTGCTGTTTCCGATACTTTCCTATGCCGCCATCCGTTCGGATGTGCCGCCGGCCTGGCTCGGGCTCGTCGACTTCCTGCTCTTCTCCGTCATCCTAACAGCGACGCGTTTACCGGCCTGTAGCGGCTCGAGGAAAGCGGGCCGTTTTTGGCCTGTTGCGGCGGCTATCAGCCTCTGCTTGACGGTCTTTTATCTGCGGCCGGACATGATGATCTACTTTTCGCCCATCGGCATCGGCCTGATCCTCTCGTGCATCTTCCTGATGACACTCACACCGGGACAGGAGCCGCTGATCACCCGCTTCGCACGGTTGGAACGGCGGGGCGTGCTGCCTGAGGAGTTGCGGATTTACACGCGCAAACTTACCTGGGGCTGGGCCGTCTTTTTCTGTCTGCTGGCCCTAGAAACGGCCCTGCTGGCGCTGTTCGCCCCCGTGGAAACCTTTTTGCTGTTTTCCAATACGCTAAATTACGCCTTAGTCGGCGCTTTTTTCGTAATCGAGTATATCTATCGGCGCATCCGCTATCGGCATCACAGCCATCCGTCCATCCTCCAGCTGATCGCGACCGTCGCCCGCTCGGGCGTCATCCCGCCAAGCAAGATCTGACCAGCCGCGCACCGTAGCACGCCTGCGAGACCAGCCGATGGAAGCAAACCTTACCATTTCTCCGGACCACTCCGCCCTGCCTGGCCATTTTCCCGGCAATCCGGTCGTTCCCGGCGTGGTCATTCTGGACGAGATCGTACAGCTTTGGTTGAAGGCCCATCCAGGCTTTCGCCTCACCGCCATTCCCGCCGCCAAGTTTCTTTCGGTGCTCCGTCCCGGCGAAACCTGCCGGGTACGATTTGACGCCGCTGCACAAGAATCGGTGAATTTCGACTGCTTCTCGGGCGATAGGCGCATCGCCCAAGGGCGCCTGATGTTCGGCCCGTTGCGCCATGAGTCGTAGCTGGATTACCCAAAAGGAGCGCAGCACCGGCTTCTGGTTGAGAACGATCGTCTGGATCGCCTTGCGCCTCGGCCGCCCGATTGCCCGCGCCCTGCTCTATCCCATCACGGCTTATTTCCTGATCTTCGCGGACCGCTCGCGGCAAGCTTCCATCGCGTATCTCACGCGCATCCTCGGCAGAGCGCCGACCGCACGGGAGATCTTCCGCCATTACCACACGTTCGCCGAAACGCTGCTCGATCGGGTGTTCGTGTTCGCGGACCGAGACGAGTTCTTCGAAATCCGGGTAAACGGATTCGAACTTCTGGAGAAGCTGATCGCCGACAAGCGAGGATTCCTCTTGGTCGGAGCCCACGTCGGCAGCTTCGAAATCCTGCGCGGCCTTGGGCTTCGGCACAAAGGACTGCCGGTCAAGGCGCTGGTCTACGGCGAGAACTCGCCCAAGATCAACGCCATTTTCAAAACGCTGAACCCGGACTTATTCAAGGACATCGTCTCCGTAGGCAGCGCAAACGCCCTTCTCGGGCTGGACGAACACGTTGCGCGGGGCGGCGTGGTGGCCCTGCTGGGCGACCGCAGCGTGCACGGCGAAAAACGCGTCCTATGCCGGTTTCTCGGCGAGGATGCCTGGTTCCCGGCGGCGCCCGTATTGCTGGCGAATTTATTCAAGGTTCCGGTCATTCTGTTCGTCTGCCTCCACAAAGGCGACGCCCGTTACGATGTTCATTTCGAACTGCTGGCCGATCGCGTGGCGTTTTCCCGTGACGAGCGTGACGAAAAAATACGGGAATGCATGCAGCATTACGCCGACCGACTGGAGCACTACTGCCGCGAGGCCCCCTACAATTGGTTCAATTTCTACGATTTTTGGGATAGGAGCGGATAGGACGGACAGTCCAACTGCGCACGATAGACCGGCGGATCGGTTACGTGGATAATCTAGTGCTCCATTCCAGGGTCACACGAAGGAGATTTTGTCAAGCAAACAATTCACCTTGCGCAAAATTTCCTACTATTTTTATATAGTTCTCAATGTCGATGGCGCCTCGAAACGAGGCGGCACCGACCGCGTGAGAGACGACCATGAAAAATAACAAGAAGATGATTCCGTCACGTTCTACTGTGCCAGAGGGGGGCAACATCCGGCGGATCAAGACTGCACGACGCCGGCTCCGCACGGTCGGGTCTTATGCCCACGGCGCCGTTCGGGGCTTTGGCGCGCGGAACTCGAATTCATGCCGCTCCCGAGCCGGACAACCGAGGGAAGCCGCCGCCGATCCGGAATTAGAGAAATGAAGTCCGGGTCAGACGCCAGGCGGGCCGCACGCGGCGCACCGATTCCAGACCCCGATTTCCGGCGCCTGTTCGAATCCTTGCCGGGTCTTTATCTCGTTCTAGCTCCCGACCTCCGCATCGCGGCTGTCAGCGACGAATATACGCACGCAACGAGGACACGACGGAACGACATCATCGGTCGCAGTATTCTCGAAGTCTTCCCCGACAATCCCGGCGATCCCTATGCAACCGGCATGCGCAATCTGAGAGCTTCCCTACAGCGCGTGCTCAGGAACCGTACCGCCGAAACCATGCCGGTGCAGCGGTACGATATTCCGCTGCCCGAGAAAGAAGGCGGCGGCTTCACCGTGCGCTACTGGAAATCCTTCAATTCCCCTGTACTGGGAACAGACGGCGAGGTCGATTATGTCGTCCACCGTGTGGAAGACCTGACCGAGGTCATTCCGCTCGAACCGCAGGAAATCGAGCAGGACCGGCTCACGGAATCGGTACGGGAACGTGCCGCGCACATGGAAGCGGAAAGCTACGCGCAGGCCAGGGACGCAGCCGAGGCGGCGCTGCGGGAAAGCGAGGCGCGAGCCGCCTTGATCTTCGACACGTCGCCGTTGGCGATGCTCGTCGTCGATGCTCGCCGACGGATCGTTCAGGCGAACAGGCGCGCGAGCGAGATATTCCGCTGTCCGCCCGAAAAACTGATCGGGCTCACGGTAGAAGACCTCATACCCGCACACTTTCGCGCCCGCCATGCGGGACTTGCCTCCGAATTTTTCCGCCATCCGGAAACGCGCGCCATGGGTGAAGGTCGCGATTTACACGCCCTTCGGGCTGACGGGGAGGCGTTTCCTTGCGAAGTGAGCCTGGGACCGGTGAATATCGGCGGAGAGCTACATATCATCGTTACGCTTGCCGACATCACCGTGCGCAAGCGGGCCGAGGAGGAAATCCGCCGTCTCAATATCGACCTGGAGCGGCGGGTAGACGAGCGTACTGCAGAACTCCAGGCCGCCAATCGGGAATTGGAAAGCTTCGCCTATGCCGTTTCCCACGACCTCCGGGCGCCGCTTCGGGCAATGAGCGGATTCAGCCAGGCCTTACTGGAAGATTACGGCGAACTTCTGAAAGGCGATGCCCGCGTCTACCTGGATCAGATCATGCTCGCCAGCCGTCGTATGGGTGAGCTGATCGACGGTATACTCCAGCTCTCGCGAATTACCCGAGGCGAATTGCAGCGCGACCCGGTCGATATTTCCGCACTTGCGGAGGGCATCCTCGCCGAATTCGCCCGGCTGGAACCGACCCGGCAGATGAACTGGCATGTGGAACAAGGACTCGCTGCCCACGGAGACCCACGGATGATCGAGGTCGTCCTGAGAAACCTCATCGGTAACGCGTGGAAATACACCGCGAACACCGACCCACAGGAGATCCGGGTATATGCCGACCCGGTATCGGAAAACGGCTATCGGCTTTTTCATGTGACGGACAATGGCGCCGGTTTCGATATGACCCACTCCGGCAAGCTGTTTCAGCCTTTTCAGCGGCTGCACCGTCAGGAGGAATTTCCGGGACTCGGCATCGGCCTGGCCACGGTCCAGCGCATCATCCACCGTCACGGCGGCAGGATTGGCGCTGTTGCCACCCCGGGCCAAGGCGCCACGTTCAGTTTTTCACTACCAGCCGCATACGGCAATGAGGAGACGCGATGACCATCGAGAACATGAGTGCCAAGACGATCTTGCTGGTGGAGGACAACGCCCAGGACGAAATGCTGACCCTCCGCGCGCTGCGTAAGGTCAACCTGGCCAACCGGGTTGACGTGGTGCGCGACGGCCAGCAGGCCTTGGATTATCTGTTCCGGGAGGGCGAGTTCGCGACACGCGAAGGTCCGGACTTGCCCACGGTGGTTCTGCTCGATCTCAATCTGCCGCGCGTCGGAGGTCTGGACGTACTGGAGCGACTGCGGGCCGACCCGCGCACCAATCTCGTGCCGGTGGTCATTCTCACCTCCTCTGACGAAGAGCGCGATCGTCTGGGCAGCTATGCGCACGGAGCCAACAGCTTTGTCCGTAAGCCGCTGGACTTCACCGAGTTCGCCGAAACGGTGGCTCGGCTCGGCGTCTACTGGTTGGCGACCAACGTATCGCCATAGGACAGAAGAATTCATGACCGAACCGCTCAACGTCCTGGTCGTCGAGGACAGCGAGACCGATTTCATCTTGATCGAGCGCCAATTGCGGCGTCACGGACTGAATACTCGCTGCCGGAGGGTGGCGAGTTGCCGGGAACTGAACGAGGCGCTGGCGGAAGGCGGCTGGAATGTCGTACTTTCGGACTATACCGTGCCCGGTATGGATTTCGACGATAGCCTGCGATTGATCCAGGATCGGCTGCCCGATTTACCCGTGATCCTGATCTCGGGCAGCATCGGCGAGGAAAGAGCGGTTGAATTGCTCAGACAGGGGGTCTGGGATTTCGTCCTAAAGGATCGCCCGGGCCGTCTGGGGCCCGCCATAGAACGCAGCTTGCGCGATTTGGAGGAACGGCGGGTGCGGCGCGCCGCCGAGAAGGCTCTGCGCGAAAGTGAGTTGCGCTTCCGCCAGATGGCGGAAACGATCGGCGAAGTGTTCTGGCTACGTTCGCCCGATTTCGGGTCCATTCTATATGTCAGCCCCGCGTTCGAGCATGTGTGGGGGCGCTCCTGCGCCGAGCTGTATGCCGACCCCAAGCTTTGGCTGGAAACGATCCATGTCGACGATGTTCCGAAAGTATTGCGGGCCATGGACGATTTGGCCCAAGGCCGGAGTTTCGATATTCAATTCCGCATCGCCCACCCCGATGGGACGCTGCACTGGATCAACGATCGGGGATACGTGCTACGCGACGAGACCGGCGAAGTCGTCCTCGCCTCGGGCGTAGCTTCGGACATCACCGAGCGATGCCAGGCGGCGGAGCGGCTCCGCCAGGCAGCCACGGTATTCACCAGCACCCAGGAGGGCGTGCTCATTACCGACCTCGACGGCAACATTCTCACCGTCAACCCGGCTTTTACCACGATCACCGAGTACACCGAAGCCGAGGTATTGGGTAAGAATCCGCGCCTTCTGCAATCAGGCCGCCATGACCGTTCGTTCTTTCATGCCATGTGGCACGCGATTGTCACCGTCGGCTCCTGGCAGGGCGAAATCTGGAACCGGCGCAAGGGCGGCGAAATTTATCCGCAATGGCTCAACATCAGCACGGTGCGCAACGAGCAAGGCCAAGCGGTCAATTACGTGGGCGTGTTTACCGACATCACCCAGCTCAAGCGCTCGGAAACTCAGCTGGAATATTTGGCTCATTACGACCCGCTGACCGGCCTTCCCAACCGGCTTCTGCTCCTCTCCCGCCTGAACCACGCCCTGGAGCGCGCCCGACGCGACAAGACCCGCGGTGCCGTGCTGTTCCTCGACCTGGACCGTTTCAAAAACGTCAACGAAAGCCTGGGACACGGCACGGGCGACGAACTGCTGCAAATCGCCTCCCAACGCATGCGCGCCTGCCTGTGCGAGACCGATACTCTGGCGCGCTTGGGCGGAGATGAGTTCGTCGTGGTCTTGGAGGATCTGCCCGATCCCGAGAACGCCGCCAGCGTAGCTCAAAAGCTGATCGACCGGCTCGACGCGCCTTTCGTGCTGTCCGGCGAACAAGAGGTCTACATCGGCGCCAGTCTCGGCATCAGCATTTTCCCCGACGATGCCGACGACGCGGATCGGCTCATTCAGTACGCGGATGCTGCGCTCTACCAGGCAAAAGGCAGCGGTCGAGGCATCTACCACTTCTATACCGAGTCGCTGACCACATCCGCCAACGAGCGGCTCGCCCTCGAAACCCGGCTGCGCCACGCGCTGGAGCAGGATGAATTCGTCCTGCATTATCAGCCTTTGGTGGCGCTGACGGACGGCCGGATATTCGGCGTGGAAGCCCTGGTACGTTGGCAAATCCCCGGTGTGGGTCTCCTCTCCCCCAGTCGCTTCATTCCCCTGGCGGAAGAAACCGGCCTGATCGTACCGCTCGGCGAATGGGTCCTGCGCACGGCCTGTGCGCGCATGAAAACCTGGCTGGACGCCGGTCTGCCGCTCGAAATGCTGGCGGTCAATCTCTCGCCGCGCCAGTTCCAGCAGGGCGATCTGCACGAGCGCATCCGAGCCATTCTGGCCGAAACCGGCCTGATGTCTCGGCATCTCGAACTCGAAATCACGGAGACCGCTCTCATGGAAGATGGCCCGGAGAACGAAACCAAGTTGGCGGTTCTCAAGGATCTGGGCGTCCGGATCGCTATCGACGACTTCGGCACCGGCTATTCATCGCTGGCCTATCTGAAACGCTTCCCCATCGACAAGCTCAAAATCGACCAGAGCTTCGTAAGAGACATTCCCCTGGATTCTTCCAACATGGAGATCGTAGCCGCCATCATCGCCATGGCGAAGACCCTCAAACTGGAGGTGCTTGCCGAGGGCGTTGAAACCGACGCCCAGCTCGCATTCCTCAAGCACCAAGGCTGCGATGTCGCCCAGGGCTATTTATTCAGCCGCCCGGTCGCGGCTGACGCTATGCAAACCATCTTGGCAACAGCCATGGCGAACCGATGAGTATCGGCCATGGACGGCGCTTAGACCATGCTCCGCCGCTTCTACCATTGATTCAGGATTGACGGGGCAGCGGTCGGGACACCGAACAGAACGGGGTCGGCCAGTCAACGCTCGTTCCAGCAAACTGGACGAAGCCGGGGATTTTCGTCCCTCCGGACTGCCCCGGCCAACAAAAAAAGGCCTACTAAAAGTAGGCCTTTTTAAAGGAGGATCACGTGTTAGTTATAGGTGTGGGGATACGGTAGTATTGGATAATCTCTGAGAATCCCCATCTGGCGAACTTCCACATCCCGTTAAGCCGATAGTAGCAAGAACGAGACACACCGCAGCAAGTAGCTTCTTCATGATTCCCTCCGTTTTAGGTATCAGTAAATAATTATTTAATCATGATACTGACAGACTGCCCGTGACAGGCATAACCTGTTTACCACCTCGCCAATTCTCAGTCAAGGTCGTTTTTTTGATCCGATGCCCGTCCCGAAGTTCCCTTATAAAGCAGTACGCAGACCTCGCTCTCTCCGCTCGGAACACGTTTCCTGATTCAATATACAGGCGAATAGTGTAAGCTCAGGCGCAGGGTCGATCTTCCTCTCGGCCCAACGCTCATTAGCCGGCCTTCGGCCGAATATGAGGCGCGAAACTTGCCTCGTCATGACACGGTACTGAATCGTCGCGTTGCCACCGACCAAAATGCTCAATGGGTCTGATATTTCTTAACCAGGTCTTCGATCTCTTTTACTTCGTCTCGACGAGATTGACGATAATGCCGATGCGCCTCGCGAATACTCTCCAAATATCTTTCAATATTCTCGGAAGTCAGCATAACGCCGAAATCGTCAGCTATTTGGCGGTCCGGATCGGAGTAATTCAAGACGCGATCGAGCACCAGGTCTCCCAGTTCCTTTCGGTAGTGAGAAGATTCCCAAAACCACCGCATCATAGTTTCCTTATCACCTAAAGCCGGCACGGCTTCGGTAGTATAGGTATTGAAACCGGAGAAATCCCATAACGGAAACGGTTTCCGACGGCGCTCCCGCGCAACTTCTTCGTTGAGCCGAACAACTTCTCTTTTCCATGCTTCCCATTTATCCCAAAGCCCCGTGCTGGCCGTGAGTTCCCATTGCCGTGCGTGAGCCGGTGAAATCAGAATATAAAATTCGATCTTGCTCCGATGAGCCTCTTCGAGAATCCTTCGGAAATAATCGAATGTATTTATAGTTCCGTCTTCCGAAACAAAATCGAATTTCTTGTGTGGCCTTGGGAAATAGAGGTGCGTCACATAATTCAGTTCGCTAAAAAGAGCCGCTTCGCGTCTTCCGCCGCGCATCATCATAATGGCTTCTTTGTTGGGTTGTTCCACTTGCCCGCGCGGCAAAATAACGTTCTTGCGATTGGACTGCTGCAACAGAGTCGTGAGGCTCGCCGTCGTAGCGTCAACGGACGCCAAGGTTTCCAACATATCCGTTATCACAGCGATATTTCGCTTATCCCCTTGAATATCCGAGGATAATCTTTCCTCACTGAAATCCGGAGCATTGGGTCTATAAGCATTGAATTGGAAAAAGTCGATGGCCAGCACGACTTTCTTTAATCGCCGTTCCGCATTCGCATGCTGAAAATAGCGTAGATTTTCATAGATAGTCGCGCCGTTGAGTGCCAGATTGTAGGTATTGAACTCAGGGAAAAGCCCCGGATGCTCGGGATCGAGACCATGCTCGGTACGGGAGCTGCCGATGACCAGTGCGTCCGGTTTTCGTGCTTTAACGGCGTGCGCCTTGGTCAGCCTGAGGTGCTTGAATAACTCGGGCTTATTGGCGTTAATCCCTTCCCAAGTCGGAGAACCGAAAATGGAATAAGGATCTACCAGATAATTCATCAGGATAATTACCGTTAACAGAATAACGGAACCGATGCCGATAATATCGAGGTACGCAGCGAATAGGCGTTCGCTCGGCGTCACGGGTCCCTTGCCGAAGAGCCGGGAAGAAATCGTGGCCGGCCCCGCAAATCGGGTACGGGATAATGAGGCCGAATTGGGTTTTGTGGCAGAGTTATTCACTAATTTTCAAAATTGAAAGTAGAGAAACTCGCTCACTTTGGTGAGACTGAGTACATCGAACACGAAAAGCAACATAGTGAAGTTGGCCCAGAGTACCGTCGGCCGCCATTCTATCCATCTCCAACGAAGACGCTGAATCTCGCCCTTATAGGTTTCGAAGGCTGGATGATAATTGCGCATGAGCTGCTGGGTGTTGGGCAGAAACAGAACAAACACCGTCAATGCCAATAGCCATGCGCCCGCCACCTCTGGCTTGGCACCAGGGACATGCGCGAAAACCCCGTCGAAACTGACTCCCATGCCCTGCAGCCACTCGCCGAAGTGACCGAGGGCACGGAGAGCCTCCGGTTCCAAAGACACGCCGTTGGCTCCGATCATTCCCAACCATATACTCTTGGTCCCCGTGATGGTCTCCGCCCGGAAGGGCACCCAAGCGGCGACTACCGCGACGAATGTCAGCGCCCAACTGAATGCTTTGCCGGTCCGGCTAGCGGCAGCGCGACCGCTGAACAGCGCTCGCCAGACGTGATTGATGATAAGAAAGCAGCCATGGAGGCCGCCCCACACGACAAAATTCCAACCCGCGCCGTGCCACAGGCCGCCGAGCAACATCGCAATCATGAGGTTGACATGACGCCTTACCGGGCCCTTCCTGTTGCCGCCGAGAGGAATGTAGATGTAATCCCGCATAAAACGGGAGAGTGTCATGTGCCAGCGCCGCCAAAAGTCGATGATATTGGTCGCCTTGTAAGGCGAATTGAAGTTGAGGGGCAGCCGAATGCCGAACATTCTGGCTAACCCGATGGCCATGTCGGAATAACCCGAAAAATCGAAATAGAGTTGGAAGGTGTAGGCCAGGGCACCCGCCCAAGCTTCGAAGAACGTCAGCGCGATGCCGCTATCGGCCGCGTGGAATGCCGGCGTGGCATATGCGGCGATGCCATCAGCCAGCACCACCTTCTTAAACAGGCCGATGGTGAAGATGGTGAAGCCGACGGCATGGCGTCGGACGCTCAGTTGATAGAGGTCGTTCCGGGCGAATTGGGGCATCATTTCCCGGTGATGCACGATGGGCCCCGCGATCAACTGGGGGAAAAAAGTGATGAAAAGGCAGAAATGGAGAAAGTTATACTCCTTGGTTTCCCCTTTGTAGGCGTCCACGAGATAGGCGATGGTCTGAAACGTGACGAAGGAAATGCCGAGGGGCAGGATGATGGACTCCACGCCGAGAATATCGCCGAATACGAAATTGATATTGTCGATGAAGAAGTTCGCGTACTTGTAATATCCCAGGAGTGACAAGTTGGCCGCGACGCCGAATATCAGTAGCCATTTTCTTGCGGAGGCATGGCCCTCACTGCTGAGGGAAACCCCTAGTGCATAGTTGAACAATATCGACGCTAGGAGTAACCCCAAGTAGGCCGGATTCCACCACGCGTAGAAAAAGAGCGACACACCGATCAGCCAGGTAATGGCAACTCTGTGGTGCCCGCGGCTTCCGATGGCAAAAAAGCCGAACAGAGAAATCGGAAGCACCAAAAAGATAAACGGGTAGGAGTTGAAGAGCATCGGAATGACGTCGCTCGACGCGAAACTCGGGAATGCTAGAGCACCTCAAATTGCCTTACCGGCGGTTTTCTCTTCGCCAAGTTCAAAGGCGGTTCGGGTGTGGCTTAGATTTTGAACCGCCTAAGCGGCTAAACATTAATTAATATGGTTCACAACACGATAAGAATCATTATGGCATGCCCAGTCATCAGAAAACGCCTTACCGAACATGACTCAATGGAGATTTAGGCTATCCAGAGGCCAGTTAGCGAGCAAGACCGTTGCTTGTACTTTTTCAACAAAATCTTGGAGGAACATCGCATCCGTTTCCGCGCCAAGAAGGCCGAGCGACGGGTTACGGATGACCAGGGCGATAAAAGGCAGGGGGCGGAACACGAATCGGCTGCTACCGACGCGCGCAAAATGCCATTCCATACCGACCGAAGCTTTTCCATTAACGTGGACGTTTGACAGAACATTGGATCACACAACGGCCGTCTTTCAGCATATCCTCTGCAGCCTTTAGCAATCACCGATAACGCTATCCGTAACTTTTTTAACCATCTCGCCGCGGCCAAAATTTAGCCGACTTCTGTCTACCCGCACAAAGCGATAAGCATGCTATGACTTCTAAAATGACAACGGACGAGCCTTGCCGCCCGACCTCCGGTATACGGCAAATCTTGCAATGGCTCGGAATTCTATGGGGTTTGCTTTTCACAACCACGCTAGCCACCGCGGCCGAGCGCTGGGATGTTGATGCGCTGATGGCCGCTCTATCCCAGGTCGAAGGCGGCGAGAAGCGTTTTATCGAAATCAAGACTATAGCGCTCCTTAAAGAGCCCATGCGTCTGAGTGGCACGCTGAGCTATCGTGCGCCGGCATTTCTCGAAAAACACGTGCTGTCTCCGTTCGAGGAGCGCTATACGGTGGACGGCGATTCACTCACTATCGAAAATCCCGGCAAAGGCATCAAGCAAACGCTTTCACTCGCATCCCAGCCCGCCATCTGGGCTTTCGTGGAAGGCATCCGAGCGCCGCTGGCGGGCGACATCGAGACCTTGAACCGGTTTTACAAAGTTAGTTTCGGCGGCTCGGAACGCAATTGGCTGCTTGCCCTGGTGCCCATAGAGCCCGACATGGCCAAGCTGGTTCGGTTCGTTCGCGTTCGAGGCAGCGGCGACCGCATAGATCGCGTCGAAATCGAGGAAACCGGAGGCGACATTTCCATCATGATCATCGAGCATCAGCCATGAGGGAGCGCCTCCCAGTCGTCGTCTGGCTGGTCCTCATGGGAGTCGGCGCATGGGTCGCGTTGTTCCGCACGCCGGTGTCCACCGACCTCACCCATTTTCTGCCGAAAAAGGCCGGAACCGCGGAGCAGATTCTGATCGAGCAGCTACGTCATGGCGTGGCTTCCCGCCTTTTACTTATGGCTCTCGAAGGAAGCGACGAATCCGATCTCGCAGAGGTCAGCCAACAATTGGCGGGGCGGCTGCGGCAGAACGACGCGTTCGTGCGGGTCGACAACGGAACCCAGGGGCTTTCGGCCACCGACCGGACTTTTCTATTCGAAAACCGCTATCTCTTGAGCCCCAAGGTCACCGAGCAGCGGTTCAGCCCGGAAGGGTTAAGACAGGCGCTGGACGCACGTCTCGCGGAACTCGCATCGCCGGCCGGCTTGCTCGGAAAAGAATTCCTGCCTCGCGACCCGACCGGCGAATTCTTCGAAGTCTTACGGATCTGGATGACATCCTCAGGCCCGCCGCTGCGCCGGAGCGTCTGGTTTTCGCCGGACGGCCGCCGGGCGCTGCTCATCGCGGAGACGAAGGCGCCCGCCTTCGACCTGGATGCCCAAGCCAAGGCGGTGGCCTCGATTCGGGAGAGTTTCGCCGCGGTCAAAGGAACTCGTCCGATCAAGCTGATCTTGAGCGGGCCGGGCGCATTTTCGGTAGAAGCCAACGCCATGATCACGGAGGACGCGGTGCGGCTGTCTCTGCTCAATTCCGTGGCCATCACGCTGCTGCTCGCTGCGATTTACCGCTCGCTGCGAGCGATCCTGCTCGGGCTGGTGCCGTTGGCGACCGGAGCGCTGGCCGGCACCTGCACGGTAAGCCTATGGTTCGGCGGGATACACGGCATTACGCTGGGTTTCGGCGCGACCCTGATCGGCGTCGCCGCCGACTATCCCAATCACCTGTTCACCCACATTCGGCGCGGAGAGAGCAGCCGCCGGACGGTGCAGCTGATCTGGCCGACGCTTCGGCTCGGGATACTCACGAACGTCGCCGGCTTTAGCGCGATGCTGTTTTCCGGATTCGAGGGTCTTTCCCAGTTGGGCATTTTCGCGGCGACAGGGCTATTGGCCGCCGGGCTGACCTGCCGCTGGATTATGCCGGCGCTCATGCCCGACCACATCAATTTATCCGAGCGAGTGGTCAGAGGGCTGCATGCGGATGAACTGCTCGATCAGCTGCGGCGGTTCCGTCTGGTTCCACCCTTGCTGATTCTGGCCGCGGTCGCTTCGATCGCCAGTTCTGGCACGCCGTTATGGAATGACGACATCGAGACTCTAAGCCCAGTGCCCGAGTCGCGCAAAGTGTTGGATGAAGCTCTGCGTCGCGATCTCGGCGCGCCGGATCTTCGCCAGCTCATCGTCGTGACCGGTGACACCGATGAGACTGCCTTGCGCCGGAGCGAGCGTCTGAGAGATATTCTGCAGCCGTTGGTCGAAAACGGAACGATGACCGGTTTCGACATGGCGGCGCTCTACCTGCCCAGCCGAGAAACGCAAAGCTTGAGACAGTCAGCCTTGCCGGAAACCGAGACTCTGCGACGGACTCTAAACGAAACCCTGCGGAAGACGTCTTTCAAGCCCGATGCGTTCGAACCTTTTCTAGCGGATGTCTCGCGGGCGAAACAGGCGCCGCTGCTAACCGAAACGAGCTTTGCCGGGACGTCGTTCCGACTCAAAGTCGAGTCGCTTCTCTTCCGACACAGCGAGCTCTGGGTTGCCCTGGTTCCGCTCGTCGGGGTAACCGATCCTGCGGCGCTGCAGGCGGCGATCGCGGGGGACGGGAACCTGATCTATCTCGATCTTCGCGAGGCTTCGAGCCGCCTGCTCCGGGATTACCGGCGCGAAGCCGTACACCTGCTCGGTGCGAGTCTCATTGCCATCGTGATCTTGCTGTCTTTGGGGCTTCGCTCCGTAAGCGGCATGCTGCGGGTCTTGACCCCCATGGCCGCGGCGGCATTCGTAACCGCGGCCGTGTTGATGCGACTCCACGGCGGGCTGTCGCTCTATCACCTCGTGTCCTTGCTCCTGGTGATGGGGCTGGGCATGGATCAGGCCTTGTTCTTCAACAAACCCTGCCGAACACCTGAGGAGCGCAACCGAACCCTCCTGTCGTTGCTCATTTGCAGCTTCAGCGCAGTAACCGCCTTCGGCATTCTGGCCACGTCAAAGGTCGGCCTCCTCAAGGCCATCGGTAGCACCGTGGCCATGGGTGCGGCTCTCTCGGTTCTTTTCGCGGCAATGCTGGCCAGGCGGAATTTGTCTTCGGCATAATATTTGATTCTCACGTCTCAATCTGACGCTATCTTTCTCCAAACCGACTCGATGCAGCCTTTGATTCTTTCCGCGTTCACCCTGACCAGCAGCCTGGGCAGAGGGTTGTCCGCGACCTTAGCGGCGCTTCGGGAACAGCGCAGCGGCCTCCGCTATTGCGATTTTCCGGGAGCCGAACTGGATACCTATATCGGACGGGTCGAGGGAATCGAGGACGAACCGATCAAAGGACGCTTGAGCGATTATGATTGCCGCAACAATCGCCTCGCCCGAATCGGCCTGGAACAGGACGGATTTATCGACGCCGTGAAAAGCGCCCGTCGGCGATACGGGCCGGAAAGAATCGCGGTGATCCTAGGCACCAGCACGTCCGGTATCCTGGAAACTGAATCCGCTTATCGCCGGCGCGATCCGGAAACCGGCGCGCTGCCGCCCGATTTCCGCTACCGGCAAACCCAGAACACCTTTTCCGTCGGCGATTTCACCCGACGCTATCTCGATTTGCATGGCCCTGCTTCCGTCATCTCCACAGCCTGTTCATCCAGTAGTAAGGTTTTCGCGAGTGCCGCACGCCTGATTCAAACCGGGCTGTGCGATGCGGCGGTCGTCGGAGGCGTCGACAGTCTCTGCTTTACCACCCTTTATGGCTTCACTGCACTCGAACTGGTTTCCTCCACTCCGTGCCGGCCTGCCGATGCAGAACGCAATGGCATTTCCATCGGGGAAGCGGCCGGCTTCGCCCTACTGGAAAAGCCGGATCGCTGCGACGGCGACATCGCACTGCTCGGCTACGGCGAAAGTACCGATGCTTATCACATGTCTTCGCCGCATCCGGACGGACTCGGTGCCGCCGAAGCCATGGCCCAAGCCATGGATCGCGCCGGCATGGAGCGCGAAGCGATCGACTATATCAATCTGCACGGCACCGCCACAAAGGCCAACGACACCGCCGAGGACAAGGCCGTATTCCGCATTCTTGGCGCCAGAGTCCCATGCAGTTCAATCAAGGGCTGGACCGGCCATACGCTAGGAGCGGCGGGGATCGTGAACGTCGTCGTGAGTTGCCTGAGCCTGCGCGAAAGCTTCGTGCCGCGCAGCCTGAACACCGAACGGGTCGATCCGGAAATCGCTTCCTGGATCGCGACCGAGGAACTGCGACGGCAGGTGCGAACCGTTCTCAGCAACGCCTTCGGTTTTGGCGGAAACAACGCCAGCCTAGTTCTCGGGAAACGCTCATGATTCGAGTATTCGTCGAAGGCGTAGGTATCATCGGCCCTGGTCTGCCGTGCTGGAACGAAAGCCGCGAAATCTTGGCGGGGCGGCGAGCATACACGGGCGGCGAGCTGCCGCGGCTCCAAGCCAGACGGTTGCCTACCGCGGAGCGCCGAAGGAGCACCGCTGTCACGCGGCTTGCGATTGACGCCGCGGAACAAGCGCTTCCGCCAGACATGAACGCGACTGAAGTAGCGACGGTCTTTTCGTCCTCCGGAGGCGAAGTCGAAACCATTCATCGGATTTTCGAAGAACTGGCAACCCCCGAACGGTTGATATCGCCAACCCAGTTCCACAACTCCGTGCACAACGCGGCGTCTGGCTACTGGGGCATCGCGACCGGCTCGCGGAAGGCATCCACCAGCCTGTCGTGCTTCGACGACTCTTTCGCCATGGGACTTTTGGAAACGGCCGGACAGACTTTGATCGAAGGAACCCGGGGCCTGCTGGTTGCCTATGATTTTCCGCCGCTGCAGCCGATTCTCCGGGCTCGTCCGTTGCTGGCACCGTTCGCTGCGTCGCTGTTGCTTGCCCCTGCCCCATCGGAGCTCAAACTTGCGGAACTAGCAATCGATTTCGCGGACGCCGACTCGGACGATGCCGCACGTATGCAAGATCCGGGTCTCGAAGCCTTGCGCCTCGGCAATCCAGCGGCCCGAAGCCTGCCGCTATTGGCCGCCCTGGCCCGCTGCGAATCCGTCAAGCTGAGTTTTGGACACTTGCGGGTCGAACTGACGCCATGCGCCTAAGTCAAAGCGAACTCACGGCTTTGCTCCCGCATACCGGAGCGATGTGCCTACTAGACGGTGTGCTCGACTGGGACGAAACCCGCATCGTCGCTTTGGCAACCAGCCACCGGCGGCCGGATCATCCGCTGCGCCGCGATGAAGGGCTAAGCGCCCTGTGCGGCGTCGAATACGCCGGTCAGGCGGTTGCGATCCACGGAAGTCTCTTGGCCGGACCACCAAACGGTCCGGCGAAGCCAGGCTATCTCGCGTCCATCCGCGAACTGGAACTTGCCGTCGATCGCCTGGACGAAATCGAATCCGATCTCGTCATTCGCGCGGAAATCCGTCACGGAAATGAAACTGGCTTGCTGTACGCTTTTTCCGTGGAATCGATGGAATCGAACGACGGCCCTCTTCTCTTGGGCAGAATCTCGGTTTTTCTGCCCGGTTGAACTGAACCTGCGCGGCATCGATGGTTGTTTCTTTTTTTAAGGAGAACGCCTCATCGGGTAGAACCACACTACTCGGACGAGTACAATACCTAACTTTTTATTTAATGCGCTTCTATGTCAGGCAAACAAGACGATTTCTGCGGTAAGACAAGGCGATGAAAAAGCTTTCGGAAATCATGGCGGGAATGCACAACGAATACAACACGGATGACCTACGCATTTGCGAAATCAAGGAAGTGATTCCGCCGATACAAGTCCACGAAGAATTTCCCATTACACAGGATGCCGCGCTTACGACCTTGCAAGCGCGCCGGGAAATTCACCGTATTCTCGCCGGCGAGGACGACCGCCTGCTCGTCGTCATCGGCCCATGCTCGATTCACGACCCCAAAGCCGCCCTGGAGTACGCCAGTCGTTTGCTGGAAGTGAAGCGGGAATTGGCCGACGACCTGGTGATCGTGATGCGGGTCTATTTCGAGAAACCTCGGACGACAATCGGCTGGAAAGGCTTGATCAACGACCCATGCCTGGACGAGAGCTTCAATATCAATAAAGGGCTCCGACTGGCCCGTGAACTGCTGCTCAATCTCAATCAGATGGGCATGCCGGCCGCGACCGAATATCTCGACCTCATCACGCCGCAATACGTATCAGACCTCATCGCCTGGGGTGCCATCGGAGCGCGTACCACAGAGAGCCAAGTGCACCGCGAATTGGCTTCAGGGCTTTCCTGCCCCGTCGGTTTCAAAAATGGCACTGACGGCGGTATCAAAGTCGCGATCGACGCCATCGGTGCGGCCAGACGTCCACATCATTTTTTGTCGCTGACCAAGGCGGGCCATTCGGCCATTTTTTCGACCACCGGCAACGAGGACAGCCACATCATCTTGCGTGGGGGAAAGGAGCCGAACTACGATGCCGCAAGCGTAGATGCCACGGCTAAAGCCCTAGAAAAGGCAGGCTTGCCGCCCAACATCATGATCGATTTCAGTCATGCCAACTGCATGAAGGACTATTTGCGCCAATTGAGCGTGGGCATGGATGTGGTGGCGCAGCTCGAGGCCGGGGATTACCGTATTTTTGGCGTCATGATCGAAAGCCATTTGAAAGCCGGTAATCAGAAACTCGAACCACACAAACCTCTGGAATACGGCCTGAGCATCACCGATCCTTGTCTCGGCTGGGACGACAGCAAGTCTCTGCTGCAACGTCTGGCCCAAGGCGTGGCCAGGCGGCGCCAGCATAGCCGCCAGAGGACAACCGCAGGACTGACCCGATCGAGTGCTTGACCCATGCGCATTTTTGTCAACGGCGAACCGCGTGTCATAGCCGATGGAGCGACGCTGGCCGACCTCATTACCGAGTTGAAGCTGACCGGCAAACGCATCGCCGTGGAAGTGAACCGCGAAATCGTGCCCCACGGACACTATGAAGATTACCGACTCGCTATGGACGATAAAATAGAAATCGTACACGCCATCGGCGGCGGACAGGCCGATCCCCTGGTCATCGCCGGCCGCACCTACCGTTCAAGGCTCCTGATCGGGACAGGGAAGTACAAGGATCTGGACGAAACCCGCCGCTGCGTGGAAGCATCCGGAGCCGAGATCGTCACGATCGCGATACGCCGCAGTAACATCGGACAAGATCCCGGTCAGCCGAATCTGCTCGATGCGGTTCCGCCGGATCGCTACACCCTGCTGCCCAACACGGCTGGCTGTTACACCGTGGATGACGCGGTACGTACCTGCCGGCTCGCACGCGAGCTTTTAGACGGCCACAACCTAGTCAAGCTCGAAGTCCTGGGCGATCCCAAGACACTGTATCCGGACGTCACCGGCACCTTGGCTGCCGCCGAAATCCTGGTCAAAGAGGGTTTCCAGGTCATGGTTTACACCAACGACGACCCGGTAGTGGCCAAACGGCTCGAGGAACTCGGCTGCGTCGCCGTGATGCCGCTCGCCGCGCCGATCGGTTCCGGGCTCGGCATACGCAACCCTTACAACATTCTGACCATCGTCGAGAACGCCAAGGTTCCCATTCTGGTGGATGCGGGCGTGGGCACGGCCTCGGACGCCGCAGTCGCCATGGAACTCGGCTGTGACGGCGTGTTGATGAATACCGCCATCGCTGAAGCGAAAAATCCCGTATTAATGGCCGAAGCAATGAAAAAAGCCGTGGAAGCTGGTCGCGAAGCGTTTCTCGCCGGCCGCATGCCGCGCCGCCGCTATGCCTCGGCGTCCTCTCCCGAATCCGGACTGTTCTTCTGACTCGCCGACCGCATCCCGGCCGCTGTTTCGAACAAACAAACACTGTATCTCCTGTTGAACAACAAGCGGCGGCCCAAGCGTGAAGGCTTTTCCGACTGTCTTGAACACGAATCGCGAGAAGAATTTCTGACTAGTTTTGTGTAGAATCGGTGGCTCTTGATTTTTGTTTTTCGGCCGTCATTTCAACGGATGACCGAAGCCGTCGAAGCTACTGAACCGCGTTCCGTGGCTCACGGCCAGTCCATCTAAACCTGACACGATTATTAAAGGAGACGTTTGATGAGCGTATTAGTCGGTAAACCCGCCCCGGACTTTCAAGCGGCCGCTGTTCTAGGCGATGGTACGATCGTCGATAATTACTGGTTCTCGAAGGAAACTAAAGGCAAGTATGCCGCCATCGTCTTTTATCCGCTGGATTTCACTTTCGTCTGCCCGACCGAATTGATCGCGCTCGACCACCGTATCGACCAATTCAAACAGCGGGGCGTCGAAGTCATCGCGGTTTCCATCGACTCCCAGTTCACCCACAACGCCTGGCGGAACACGCCGGTGGAGAAAGGCGGCATCGGACCGGTACGGTACACCTTGGTGGCGGACGTCAGTCACGCAATCGCCAAGGCCTATGACGTGGAAGTGGAAGGCGCTGCCGTGGCTTATCGCGGTACCTTCCTGATCGACCGGAACGGCATCGTCCGTCACCAGGTCATCAACGACTTGCCGCTGGGCCGGAACATGGATGAACTCATCCGCATGGTCGACGCGCTCCAGTTCTTCGAAGAGCACGGTGAAGTGTGCCCGGCCGGCTGGAACAAGGGCAAATCCGGCATGAGTGCCAGCCCCGACGGCGTCGCCGAGTATCTGAGCAAGAACGCCGCCAACCTGTAAGTCCCGGAAGTTCCTGCTTAAATGCCAAACGCCCCGCGGGCACAAGCCTGCGGGGCGTTTTTGTTTCCGGCTATTGCTGTGCCTTGGCTGCCTTGAGCAAAACGAAATACCGAACCAACACCGCGCACAAGAGACCGAGTATGACTGACGAGAGGTTGATCAGGCCGGTCGTGAGCGTGGGCTGCTGCGCGTGGAGTGACGCCACCCATGGCTTGGCGACGAGCAGGCTCCAAGCGAAATTGGGAATATAGAACGCCAAGAGCCCCGCGAACGCCCAATGAAAAACCGGAAGACCCCGATCTTCCGCGCTGCGATAAAACCAATATGCGATCAATACCGCGACGATACCGCCTATCATTATGCCTCTCCTCCGAATCTTATTGCTGTAGTCGTAATGTTTTTTTGCCGGATACTACGCTCTGTTATCACGAAGCTGTATCTGCCGTACATATTTTGCGACACGGTGGCAACCTCGTAACAGCGTACGATACAAGAGATTCGGAGACCGTTCACCATCGAGGTCTGAGCGTTTTTCGCTCCATCAAATAACACAGGCAGTCCTGCCGGATCACCCGCTTGTCCAGTGTCAGCATAGACGGCATCACCGCCCTTTTCAGCACCAACCGTCCCTCGCGAATTTCGAAATAGTCCGCCGTGACATCCCCGCCGGATTCGTCGCGAGCGACAAGGGGAAATGCGGACGAACCGTCTTTGATCGTTCCCAACGCCGTACCACCGCTCAATTCCGTGAAATTGAGATGATCCAAATCCTCGTTCAGGCTCAGGTCCGCATCCTGGGAACCAAAATCGAAGGACACGTCGTCACGCACGGTGACTTGAACGACCGTGTGATAAAAATCCAGGTCCTGCGGTGCAACCGGGTGATCCGATATGTCGGTCAAATGCAGACAGGCATCCAAATATTCGAATACATGTTCGCTGCCATGTCTTTGGCCGGGTTTGCCGCACTCCAAGGTGACCGCCGGACATAACCGGGCGAAAGCTGACGTTTGGGTGCCTTTGGGGTAGGTGAAATAGATCACCAGCCGACTGAACATGGAAGCCAGCCGGAAAAACCGATGATCCAGACGGTTGATGCAAGCGTAATGTGGGTTTATTCCCGTGTTGTTATGCACATCGATACTCGCAAAAACGCATCGACGGTCCATTTCGTCCACTATAGCCTGCATCATGGCGGTTTCCGGACAGGCAGGATGCGTGGTTCCGGGCCAAACGCGATTGTAGTCCACCTGTCCTTCCAGCCTCCGCACGCCTTCCCGCGCGGCACTGACATTGCCGACGAAAATTGAGAGCGCGCGCGGCAAAGCCTGGCTCGAATATCTTCGGAGCAGGTTCTGCAATGCATAGAGGCCGGTAGGTTCGTTGCCGTGAAGCAACACGGACACGAACAAGGGTCTTTCCTGACGGCCCGGAAGGTGAATGAGCGTGGATCCCGGCAGTATCGTATGCAGGGACTCCGCACTTATCTCGGTCAAGCCTTGCGGAACATGATCCAATTGGGTCAAGAATGGAGCGTCCATCAGAGCGGCCACCGATGAACCGGCTCCCCGCTCTTCTGGCAAGTCAGATACTCGCGAGTCATGGTCGAAAATTCCCCGGGATGTTTCGCTATGAAGCGACGTTGCCATTCGCTGCCGGTCTGGCCGGACACGATCCGCTGCTCAATAATACTTAAGAAACGAGCGATATCCGCTTCCGCCAACGCCAATCGTCTCAAGCCGGTTTCCGCTTTTGGCAGCAGTTCATATAGCAGCCATGACTTGATCGGCAGCTTTACCCCGCCACGCCAAACCACATGCGCCCCCAAGCCGTATCGAGCCGACTGGTAAAAATTATCCTTGGCTTGAGCGAACGGAATCAACGGCTCGCCGGGCTCGTTCGCAAGCGCTTCCATCAGACCGTAAAAGAATGCCGCGTTGGCGATCATATCCACAATGCTAGGGCCTGCCGGAATGACTCGATGTTCGACTCGAATGTGCGGACAGCCATCAGGATCGAAACCCACCAGGGGGCGATTCCAGCGCCAAATGGTGCCGTTGTGCAGACGCAAATGGGCGAATCGATCAGGCGGTGTTTCCGACAGAATCGGCAATAAAACCGGATAATGCTCGAAATTCTCCTCGAAGATCTCCGTAATCACACGCCGGGCATAACCGCTGCCGAAACCGACCCGATGCAAGGGCCCCTGACTAGCCTCGCGGAAGCCCCCGACATCGACCGCTTGCTCGAACAAGGGTATTCGGGTTTCGGCCCAGAGATCCTTTCCGAACAGGAAGGGAGAATTGGCAGAAACCGCCACTAGCGGTGCAGAAACCAGAACGGCGGTATTGAAATAATCCCTGACCCTCTCAAGCGGAACCTGGAGGTGAATCTGAAACGATGTCGCCGCCGATTCCAGCATCACATCCTGGTGTTTGACCGCGAGATGCTGATGGCCGGAAATGTCGAGCTTCAACGGCTCCTGACGGCGTGCCGATAAAATCTGCTCGTTCAGCGCCCGAAACCGGTTCAGTTCGGAAATATTGCTCAGATTGAGTACCGCCGCCGGCACCGTCGGCAGTATTCCGATCGCCACTAGAGCGACGCCCAGAGATTCTGCTGCCGAACTAGCCTTTCGCCAGAGGTCGGCCAATTCGAGATGAAGCAACGAAAGTACAGACCCGCTAAGGACCTGCGGCTCGCTGTTAAATTCCACATTGAACTTAGCGAGTTCCGGGCAGGCCTGCGCGTCACCGAAACGTTCCAGAAACGCGGCGTTGACCGGCGCGGGATTCATCTCGGAATCGACCAGCCACGATTCCAGCTCGAACCCGGTGATCGGCCCCCGTGACGAACACATGCCCCTGCGGACATAGCGATCGAGCAACGCCGTTTCCTCTAGCAAGCGCTGGCGAAAAACATCGAAATCGGCATCGGAGAACCGGGCTCTCGCTATCTCTTGTCCCATGTTCCGTCCCAAATTTTTGGTGATCTAACCGCAGCATGCGAGAGAATCGAACCGGCCCCCGCATGCACCATACTTTCCGTTCTATAGACCACCAAAGGGTCCAAAAAGATTGATCAAGACTCGTAAAAATGCGTAAAATTGAGGCGATTCGCGGGTGTAGTTCAATGGTAGAACCTCAGCTTCCCAAGCGTGCGACACGAGTCGCGTCGGTAGCTGGCCTCCTCACAACGTTATAATGAGGGAAACAGCCGAAGTTCCACCAGCACGCCTAATCAATCCTGGTGGCAGAGCCACAACTTAAGAGTTCTTTAAGATGTCTCTGGTTCTGAAGTAGGCCTTTTATCGACAACGCGGCGAAAGCCGTTTAAGTAGTTGTCTTGCAAATCACAGGATTTGACAAGACCCGGTGTTCAGCCACCGGTAGCCTAACTACGGTGCGGGGTTGGTAACGACCTCGTGCTAAGCGTACTGACAACGTAGCCACCTTACGGGGTACACTAACTCCGTGAGGAGTCTAGTGTGATACTGGGAGTCGCAACCTGGTTGAGGCGCTAGGCAGAGCCTAAGGGTTAGCATACGCGAACCGCTGTTAAACGTCGTTAAGCTGAACAAGCCAAAGGCGACTGACAGGCTTGCCCAAAATGGGATGTGGTGAGGTTGCTCTTCTGCTTGGTAAGGGCACGCTGACAAACAACACCACCGGCGGAAAGGCGGAACCCTAACGACTCTTGCTACTTTAACGGAACGTGGTAAGCCCATACAGGCGTCCTGGCAACAGGACTAAGCAGCCCGTAAGGCCTGCTGATGCCTGTGTGGGTAAAGGATCGCGGAAAAAGCGAAGACCGGTCTGTAATGGACCGGATAGGGGATGAAATGATCGCCCCGACCCGAAAGGGTGCAGACTTCCGCGTGGTGGCCTATCGCGAGATAGGTCTGTCAACTAACCCCCGAGGGGATGGATGCATCCCTTCGGGGAGAAATGCGTCCATCTCCGACGGAATTGGGCGGGTGTAGTTCAATGGTAGAACTCGGGCTTCCCAAGCCTGCAATGTGGGTTCGATTCCCATCACCCGCTCCACGATCCGTATCCTGCATCCTTGAACATCCACTCGCTATTCCGCAGTCCAAGCCGCCTACGCCGGCACACTCAGATTGTTCTTCTGCGAGCGCCACAGTGTAAGGCCTACATAAGACACAATCCCTACATTGACGGCGAAAGTCAAAACCTTAATCCACGAGAGCCCGGCCAACAGCTCAAAGAGCTCGATCGGAATATAAAGCGCGCCGCTCACCACTGCGAACCATTCCGCCCAGCGCCGTCTTCGCCATAATCCATAAGCCTCGATAAACCGCAAACCGCTGTAGGCAAATGCGAAACCGGCAAGGATCCAAAGCCTCGTATCCGTAAGTTGTCCAGCGAGATCGATAAAGATTCGCGGATATCGACTGGCTGGATTGAGGTAAAAATGGCCGACGATTTCCTCGGCCAACAGTTGTACGTCATGATGGATGAGAGAGAGAACTCCGAATCCCGCCAGCAGGATCAGTATGCCTTTGATGAACTCGACTATCGCGATCACACGTAGCCCGTCTTGCAAGTGTGACGGCTCAACGACGCTGTTGCGCTTTCCAGGTAAAAGTTGCCCCATGGTGATGCCCCTCCTAAAATCCGTGCCCGCCGGCTTCCGGAAAAATCGGACTTGCGACTGCACGATTGGCTGATGATGCTGCCGACCACCCTGAACCTTTTCGTCATTCGGTGCCGGCTGTCATGCGCTACCGTTGACAATACCCTTTGAGTAGCTCCACTTTGCTTCTTATTCTTTCGGCCGTATGAAAGCCTCTATCAACAATAATCAAGTCCCCATGAATGCCTTTAGGCGCCTGTTATTTATGGCACTGTGTTTTGCACTTTTCGGTGTCGTGCGTTTTGCATTGTGGACTGTCGTGCTGCTCCAGTTTATGTCCCACGTTTTTACCGGCCGCCCCACCCGGATTGGTGTGAAATGGGGCGAGGCCCTGTCGGCGTGGATTTTCAATATGATGCTTTTTATGTCCTATAGCACAGAACGTATGCCTTTCCCGTTTTCGGCTTTCAACGCAACAGAAGACTGACAGCTGCAAGCCTTTCTTACCCGCCCAAACCCGGTTTTATCCGCCGTTCCTCATTCCTTGAAATATAAAAAACCCACCTAACGGTGGGTCAAGAGGAGGAAGAACACATAGCTATAGACTGCGTTGCCGTCCATTAGTTCACACATGCGGCAAATTTTGTTGCTCTATGTCAACAATTTGTTGCAAATAAGCGGCTCTGCTCGAGTAAAGGCCCGGTCAACGCCGAAAAGGCAAGCGGCCGCGGTGCGGATTAAGAAATTCGAGATGAGAATCTAATTAACCGGAGGGCGGAGGTCCGTCGCCGAGGAAGGCACCTCGTCGAGCGAGCACCAAACAAGGCGCGATTTCTAGGGCCGCTATTGCGCCGTTTTACGATTCTTTAGCAGGAAATAGACCACGGCCACAACGTAAAGGGACAACGCGGTCGACGCGAAGATGCCGAAAATGAAGCTCCCGCGAGACCGGAGAAGATAGGATCGAGCGTGGTGACGAAAGAGCCAAACAGCACAGCGGCCGCGGTGAGAAAGATTGGGCGGAGTCACAGAGCGCCGGCTTCGGTCAGGGAATCGACCAGGGGTTTGCTCCGGCCCAATGAAGTCGATGAGAATGATGGAATTGCGCACAGGATGCGGGCCAGCGCGACCATGTTTGAGCGCTTCCTCGAGCCCGAGTAGACAGCGGACACTTGTCTCCGCCCACGCGTCGACGACGGCCCAGTCCCAAACCCGGTCAGACAGGTGGCGAATGCGGCCCAAAATTCCGACCGGGAACGCTTAAAGATTCATATCCTGCGCTTGCTCCTTACCCGTTTGCGCCTCAATGCTCGACAATCTTCCTTGATTCGTGGCTCGATCACCGATCCGGGAGAAATAGGCGCCTTCCGCAGATCGACCGCCCTTCAATCGCGATCTGTTCACTGTATTACTAATGTTTAATTCAGTTCGGATTTTTCGGTTTGAGGATTGCCCGCCCTCAGGATGTTCGATAGCTTTATTAAGGCCATACATAAGAAAGCATCGGGCTAGTCAATCCTGGATTGGGGCCCCAGCACGGAGACACGAAATTTCGGGAGAGTACTTGCCGGCTGGATCGATAAATACTCGCAGGATCTCCTACAAGCTTACGGCGAGGCGGAGAACCGCCTGACGAGCCGAATTTACAACACGTATTCACAGGAAAGCATCGCTTATGTCCCAAGAAAGAGGCTTCATTCCCCTCAACATCGCCGTATTGACGGTCTCCGATACGAGGACGGAAGACACGGATACGTCGGGAAAAACCCTGGTCGACCGGCTGAGCGCGGCGGGGCACCATCTTGCGGACAAGCGCATCGTGCCCGACGATATTTACCGAATACGCGCCGTGGTGTCGGAGTGGATTGCCGCGGAAGCAATTCATGTCGTCATCACCACCGGCGGCACCGGCGTTACCGGGCGTGACGGCACCCCCGAAGCGGTGTCGGTCCTGTTCGACAAGACTCTGGACGGGTTCGGCGAAGTTTTTCGAGCCATTTCCTACCAGGACATCAAGACCTCCACCATTCAGTCCCGCGCCATAGCCGGTGTAGCCAACGGCACCTATATCTTCTGCCTGCCGGGCTCCTCGGGTGCATGCCGAACCGCATGGGATCACCTCATTCGAGATCAGCTCGATTACCGTACTCGTCCGTGCAATCTTGTCGAACTAATGCCCCGCTTACTCGAGAAGTGAGCCGAGCAGCAGCAAAGGCGCTTCAGCTAGACGTCAAGCGTGTCGGCAAAAACTTTCGCTGAACTGTAACGAACTTCAGATCCGGAGCCCGCCTATGATCCAGCTTACGTTTGCAGCTGCGTTTTTCGTCGGCATTCATTTCCTGATCGCCGGCACCCGATGGCGGGACCGGCTGATCACGAGATACGGCGAACGCATCTACCGCGGCGGTTTTTCGATCCTTTCGCTGGCAGGTCTCGTTTGGTTGATCTATGCCTATCGTCAGGCACCTTACATCGAGACCTGGGGACAACTCCAATGGTTCAAGCCGATCGCTGCGTTTCTGATGCTCATCGCATTCATCCTGGCTGTAGCCGGCGTAACGACACCCAATCCAACTGCGGTCGACGGCGAGCCTCTGCTCTATGAAGCCGAACCGGCGCAAGGTATGCTACGGATCACCCGGCATCCCTTCCTGTGGGGAATCGCCCTCTGGGCTGCCGTGCATCTGATCGCCAACGGCGATGCCGCGGCGCTCGTACTGTTCGGGTCCTTTCTTATCTTGACCTTGGGTGGAACCCGTTCGATAGACACCAAGCGTCAAAGGCAATTCGGGGATCGATGGGCGAAATTCGCGGCGGCGACGTCCAACATTCCGTTTTACGCTATCCTGGAGAGGCGCAACCGACTTGAATGGGCTGAAATCGGCTGGTGGCGCATTGCACTGGCCCTGGTACTCTACTTCGCACTAATGCACTTCCATAGCTCACTGTTTGGAGTTTCGCCGCTCTTCTGAGCTCGTCGCTCGAGACATCGGAATCAAGGTCCCCGAATTTTGCATCGAAACTTGAGATCATTGAAATCAGGGAGTCAAGGTGATGAACGACGATACCTTCAATATGGATGTCCGCAAGTTTCTGAAAAGAGTCGGCGTCACTTCGCAACGGGAAATCGAGCTGGCTGTCCACGATGCATTGCAAGCCGGCAAGCTGGCCGGAAACGAAAAATTTGCCGCAAAAATGATGTTGGAAGTACCGGGGCTGAACATCCGCCACGTCATAGAAGGCGAAATCGCTCTGGAGTAGGTACCCGCGGCGATACGCGTGGTCGCCACTGAACCGCAGGGTTCAGCCGCCGGTGGCGTTCATGTGGCGAAAAATGACGGGCTGAGCCTTGATGTCGAAATGATGCCGCTCGGGCTTGATCGACATCGATTCGACGATCGCGTGTTTCAGCTTTGGCATATCGCCGGGATTGGCGCGCAAAACCCGTTTTAGGTCGATTGAGTGTTCGTTGCCCAAACAGAGCAGCAATCGCCCTTCTGCCGTCACTCTAACGCGATTGCAGCTTGCGCAGAAATTGTGGCTGTGCGGGGAAATGAACCCCACACGGGTATTGGTACCGGACACCCGATAATATCGGGAAGGTCCGCCTGTCGTTTCCGGAGTGGGCAGCAAGGTAAACCGCTGGTCGAGATCGCGCTTGATCTCATCGCTAGAATAATATTCGCTGGCACGATCATGCCCCTCGACCAGACCTAAGGGCATTTCCTCTATGAAACTGATGTCGATACCCTTGGCGATCGCATAGGCAACCAAATCACCCACTTCGTCGTGATTGCGGTTCTTGAGTACGACGGAATTGATCTTGAGTCTCTCAAAACCCACATCCAGGGCGGCATCGATGCCTCGCAGCACTTTGGCGCAGTCACCTACGCGGGTCATTTCCCGGAATCGATCGGGCTTCAACGAATCGAGACTGACATTGATGCGCTTGACTCCGGCCGACTTCAGCAGAGGAGCGGTCTTTTCCAGTTGCGAGCCGTTGGTAGTTAAGACCAGCTCTCTCAACCCCCGCAACTTTCCGATTTCATGCAAGAGATCGATCGCACCCTTGCGGACCAGCGGCTCTCCGCCCGTGATCCTGATCTTTTCCACGCCGAGCTCCACGAATGCCTTAGCGACGGTGAGGATTTCCTCGAGCGTCAGGATCTGGGCACGCGGCAGAAAGACCGTGTCTTCGTTCATGCAATAAAGGCAGCGGAAGTCGCAGCGGTCGGTGATGGAAATACGAACATAACTGACGCGCCGCCCGAAACGGTCAATCAATTGCGTGGATAAAGCCGCCATAACCTTAGTTCTAATCGGATCAGCTCGAGGAACTTATGATTTTTGCACGAAACCGTCCTATAGCCAAGTAATTTACTCAGGATTTATCCAGGCTCCTCCTCCCGAAGGCCAGTGTCAAGCGGTTTCCAGAATTCTTCGAGCGCTCGTCGCCCAGCGAATCGATTCCAGGTAAACCCGGGCTGGCACACCCGGTTCGAACCCGCAGCCGTGGATTTGACCCGATTCGGCACGTTCGAACGCGATTACAGCGCGGAGAATCTCCCCGATCGGACCACTGCCGCGCAGCAGCGCTTCATTGATGCTGTCGTCGAGATTCAGGTGTCGCAAGATGTTCCCGATAGGAACATCCATGATCGCGTCCAGCAACGAAAACAGCCCCGCGATGTAATACCGCTCGGTATCGGGCCGTTTCAGCTGTTCCGCCAATAGCTCACAGGCGCGCGCCCGCACCATTGCCGTGATCAGCAATTCACGCGGCCGATAGTCGACGGAATTGACCAGGATTACGGACGCCCAATTCTTGACCCGTTGCAAGCCTAGGAAAGTCACCGCCCGCCGGATCGAATCAACACGTTTCGTAACGCCGAAAAATGCAGAATTGACCAAGCGGAGAAGCTTATAACTTAAGGTCAGGTCACGCGTAATGATCGCCTCGGCGTCGGCGATTTCAGCATTCGGATCGTGGAGCCGACCCAGCAATTCGAGCACGGCCAGGCGATTTCCCGGTATGTCGCTGCTGTGTATCGGTCTGGGGCGTTCGAAGAACACACCTTCGTAGTAATCGAAACCCAGCTTGCAAAAACGATCGTACTGGTCCGGTGTCTCCACATCGCGCACCAGAAGGCGCAGTGCCCGACCGGGATTCGCCGTCCAACGCGCCTTGAAATCGTTCAGCCTGCGGGCATCCAGAGAGCAAATCGACGCGAAACCGGCCGTGTGCCGAAGCTCCGCTAGATCGCAGGACGGATTGTGGAGCGCGATGGTAAACCCCTCCTCCGCCAGCCTGGCCACTGCTTGCTGGGCCGTGTTGTCATTCAGGACGTCTCCCGATACCGCCACAACCATCTGAGATTTCGGCCATGCCAATCGTTCGCACACGCTCAGAAAAGCAAATGGAACTCGAAGCATGGCGCGGCCGTCACCGACCAGATCTTTCAAGTCCACTGTCTGACCCGCCTGCCGCACTGTCTCGGCCCATTGGTCTTCGCTGTCCTTGGTTCCGGTGCTGAGTGCTTCGCCGCTGCAAACGCTGAGCTCATAGCCAAAAACATCAAAAGTGCCCGTGTAAATGGGCACACGACCAATCAACCCGTCAAACATTGCTATCCCCCGCCTTGTTTCGACCGACAACAAAACATGCACAAGAGGCTAGCACAAGAATCATTCACGTACCGGCGCTTTCACGCGACCTACCCGTCGCTGCCATTCCCCAGAAAGGCTAAAATCGCCGGACCGTCGCTCACTCAGCCTGCATCAGAATAAACTGGCGTAGACTTAAGTCTTGAGAAGTAACCGGACCCCAAAGACCGATTGTGGCATCGGGCGGGAAGCGGCAAGTCCGGCGCGGGCCCGCTCGTCTGACTACCGAAACTCGGATGATTTTCCCAGCTTTATCGGAGATAAAACTCGGCTCAAAATTGTCTTTAATATACGCGTCCCACAGCCTGACCAAATGGACTGAACGTGTCACGGTAGGCAAAAACCATCATCGAAAATCTTAAAACACGGGACGGACACACGAGACCATCGAATGAATAAACTCTTACAACTTCTCAGAGAAGCATCGGCTTTTAGCGAGGACAATATCGGTTTTCTCGAGGATCTCTACGAGAAATTCCTGCGGGATCCCGAGTCTGTCGATGAAAGCTGGCGCGAACAGTTCCGGTCGATCCAATACGAATTGGCAAAGGCGGAGCCCTACGCCGAAAAGGTCATCGGGAAATCCGAAGCAGAAGACTTGCTGCGCAAGCAATCCGCGGTCGACCGGCTGATTTGCCAATACCGCACCCGCGGCCACCAGGCGGCCGACAACAATCCGTTGAAGCTGTCGCCCCCGCCGGGCCTGAGAGATTTAGATCCGGCCTATTACGGTCTGGGCGAAGAGGAATTGGACCGACTGTTCTACATCGACATTCTACGAAGTTCGGAACGGCTGCCTTTGCGCGAAATCCTGTCGATGCTCCGGGAGACCTATTGCGGCCCGGTCGGTGCCGAGTACATGCACATCGTCGACAGCGATATCAAACAATGGATTCAAAAGCGGTTGGAAAGCACACGTGCACGCGGAAACTTCGATGCCGACGAAAAGCGATGGATCCTGAGGCTTCTTACCGCCGCCGAAGGAATCGAAAAATACCTGCACCGCAAATACGTGGGACAGAAGCGATTTTCGCTCGAAGGGGCGGAAACTCTGATCCCGCTGTTAGATGAACTGATCCAACGGGCCGGCGAAAAAGGTTCCAAGGAAATCGTGATGGGCATGGCCCACCGCGGCCGCCTGAACGTACTCATCAACATCCTAGGAAAAAAACCCAGCTCGCTGTTTCAGGAATTCGAGGGGATCTATCCGAACTCGCCCCCGTATGCCAGTGCAGGCGACGTGAAATATCACATGGGCTTCTCGTCGGACATCGAAACCCCGGGCGGCACGGTGCATCTTGCTCTCGCCTTCAACCCCTCACACCTCGAAATCATCGATCCGGTGGTGGAAGGCTCGGTACGCGCGCGCCAGGATAGGCGCCAGCACGAAGACGGCGAGAAGGCGGTGCTTCCGGTGCTGATCCACGGCGATGCCGCGTTCGCGGGGCAAGGCGTCGTCATGGAGACGCTCAATATGTCCGAAACCCGAGCATATACGACGGGCGGAACCATACATATCGTCATCAACAATCAGATCGGCTTCACTACCAGCAATCCGTTCGATGCCCGATCTACGCTGTACTGCACCGATGTCGCTAACATGATCCAGGCCCCGGTGTTCCACGTAAACGGCGACGATCCAGAAGCGGTGCTCTACGTCACACGGCTCGCGCTCGATTATCGGATGAAATTCAAGCGGGACGTGGTGATCGACCTGATCTGTTACCGGCGCCACGGCCATAACGAGGCGGACGAACCGGCTGTCACCCAACCTTTGATGTACCGTTTCATCCGTAACCATCCGACGGTACGGAAGCTGTACGCCGATCGCCTGATTGCCGAAGGGGTGGTGACTCCAGATGAAGTCCAACGCATGGAAGAGGATTACCAGAACGGCCTTAAGAAAGACGAAACCTTCCTGCGGCCGGTCGTTCACGACGCCATGAATTATGCCAAGACCCGCTGGAATCATTATATCGGCACCGAGTGGACCCAGCCCTGCGAGACGGGTATAGACCCGAAAAGGATTCAAGATCTCTCCCAGCGTCTGATCGAAATCCCGCCGGGGTTCGCCCTTCATCCACGCGCGGCCGCGATCATGGAGAGCCGGCGAAAAATGGCAGCGGGGGAGATCCCGCTGGACTGGGGTTATGCCGAAACCTTGGCCTATGCCTCATTGTTGACGGAAGGGTACAGCGTACGTTTGACTGGCCAGGACGTGGGGCGCGGCACGTTTTTCCATCGTCACGCGATCTTGTACGATCAAAATACTGGTGATACCTACATTCCACTTCAGAACCTCAGCAGCACACAGGCTCGTTTTTACATCTACGACTCTCTGCTGTCCGAGGAAGGCGTACTCGGGTTCGAATACGGCTACAGCAGTTCCGAGCCCGAAACCTTGGTCATTTGGGAAGCCCAGTTCGGCGACTTCGCTAACAATGCCCAAGTCGTGATCGATCAGTTCATCACATCCGGCGAAACCAAATGGGGAAGGCTCAGCGGACTGACCATGTTTCTGCCTCATGGCTACGAAGGCCAAGGCCCCGAACATTCGTCAGCCCGGATCGAGCGCTATCTGCAACTGTGCGCCGAGCAGAACATTCAAGTCTGCGTACCGACAACGCCGGCCCAAATCTTTCATCTCTTGCGCCGGCAGATGCTTAGGCACTATCGCAAGCCGCTGATCATCATGACACCCAAGAGTTTGTTGCGGCACAAGCTGGCAACTTCTCGGCTGGACGAATTATCAACCGGCAGTTTCCGAAACATCATCGGCGAGATCGATGCCCATGACCCCGCTAAGATCACACGCGTCGTTCTCTGCACCGGCAAAGTGTTCTATGACCTCTTGGAAACGCGGCGTAAGGAAGGTCTCCATCATGTCGCGATTATCCGTATCGAGCAGCTCTATCCCTTCCCTTACGACACTTTTATGCAAGAGCTGGCAGCCTATCCGCAAATGAAGGAATTGATCTGGTGTCAGGAAGAACCGGAAAATCAGGGCGCCTGGCACCAGATCAAGCACCGCTTCCTGAGTCTTCTGGAAAAGGACATCATCCTCAGCTATGCTGGGCGTCCAATGTCGGCGGCCCCTGCAGTGGGCCAATTCCACCGGCATTTGGAACAGCAAAAGAAAGTCGTCGAAGACGCATTGTTTGGAACCGTGCCCCGTCAAGAGCCTTTAGGAATCGTTCATGCGCATCGAAGTCACCGTGCCTAACCTGCCCGAGTCCGTTACCGACGCGACCCTGCTCGACTGGCATAAGAAGCCAGGCGACACGGTGCAGAAGGACGAGACACTCGTCGACTTGGAAACCGAGAAGGTCATCCTCGAAGTACCCGTGCCGGATAATGGCGTATTGCAGGAAGTTCACCACGCCAAAGGGGACGTGGTTGCAAGCGGCGACCTCCTCGCAGTGATCGAAACCGAGGTCCGTCCCGCGGTCGCCGAGACCGCAGCGCCTCCGAAAAAGCCGGAACCAGCGGCCGTACCCGAAGCGGCTCCCAGGCCCGCGACGTTTGCCCAACCCATGGGCCCCTCAGTACGCCGGCTGATCCTGGAACACAACCTCGACCCGACACAGATCAAAGGCACGGGACGGGAGGGCCGTCTGACCAAGCAAGACGTCCTGGATTATCTGGAATCCCGAAAACGCAAAGCCCTCGAAGAAACCGCGCCAGCACCGAAACCGGAACCGGAACCGGCAGCAAAGGAGAAACCGTCGGCCCCTGCGCCAGAAGGTCGGGGCGAACGGCGTGTGCCCATGAGCAGGCTCCGTGCCCGTATTGCCGAGCGCATGATCGAGGCGCAGCATACGACTGCGACGCTGACCACCTTCAACGAAGTCAATATGCAGAAGATCTTCGACCTGCGGAACGAGCACCGAGCTCGCTTCGAGCAGCGGTATAAGATCAAGCTTGGCCTCATGTCCTTTTTCGTCAAAGCGGTGGTAGAGGGACTCAGACGCTTTCCGATCATCAATGCTTCAGTCGACGGAAACGATATCGTTTACCACGATTATTACGACATCGGTATTGCGGTATCGACCGATCGTGGACTGGTGGTGCCAATCCTACGTGACGCCGACCGTCTCGATTTCGCCGAGATCGAAAAGGCCATCGTCGATTTTTCGCAGAGGGCTCGAGACGGCAAACTCAGTTTCGAAGAACTGAGCGGCGGTACCTTCACCATCACCAACGGCGGTATATTCGGCTCCATGCTCTCGACCCCCATCCTCAATCCGCCGCAGAGTGCCATTCTCGGCATGCATGCCATCAAGGAGCGACCTGTGGTGGAAAACGGGCAGATTGTGATCAGGCCAATGATTTATCTAGCCCTTTCCTATGATCATCGCATCATTGACGGCCGCGAAGCGGTGACTTTTCTGTTCACCTTGAAGGAACTGCTGGAAGACCCGGTCAGATTGTTTCTCAAGATCTGACGCGGAAGCCTCGCCGCAACCGTCTGCGCCCAGGCTTTCAAAAACCACGAGAGAGTGGGTTTGGTCACACCCAAGAGGCGCCTGGACAGGCTGCCCCCGACCATCGTGCTCCGTCCGGCCTGCTCTTCGCTGTGACGATTGGTCGTACAACGGCAATCGAACCCAAAACTCGCTACCTCGATGTTTGCCGTGGCTGGCGACCGAAATTCTGCCACCGTGCATCTCCACCAGGCTTTTTACAAGCGCCAGGCCGACGCCAAGGCCACTGTGCCCGTCGTGCAGCGGCCGTTCAAATTGCACGAACGGCTCGAAGATATGCTCCAGCGCATCCGGCTCGATTCCGATTCCATTGTCTTGCACTTTGATCGAAACCTCCCGTTCCCTCCGTCTCACCGCCAATTCAATCCGACCGCCTACCGGCGTAAATTTCGCGGCATTCATCAACAAGTTCGCGATAATTTGCGAGAGTCGGGCCGGATCGCCCCAGAGATAAAGCGATTGATCGGTCCCGCTGAGCACCAACTCCTGTTGATTCTTGTCGATAACCGGCCGACAGAGTTCGATAGCATGAGCGACGATCGACGCCATATCAGTCATTTCAAAATTCAGATTCAGCTTGCCTCTAGCAACCCGCGATATATCCAGGAGGTCGTTGATCAGTCGGGTCAGATATCTGACCTGACGTTCGATACTCTCGGTGGCGGACGCGATCAGTTCCGGCCGTTCGGAACCGCGGCGCTTCAAGAGCTGTGCCGATGTCAAGATCGGCGCTAGCGGATTGCGAAGCTCGTGAGCCAGGAGCGCGATGAATTCGTCCTTTCTACGGCCTGCTTCGCGCAAGGCTTCTTCAGCTTCTATGACTTGACTCAAACTTTCCTCGGCACGTTTTCGATCAGTAACGTTGGCAAGAACACCGACCAAACAGCGGCCGCCTTCCCGGCAATTAAGCACTCGCAATGCGCACGCTTCGACCCAATTCCACTGTCCGTCCGGCATGACGATGCGGAACTCCCGGCGCCAGCTCTCGACCGGCCGCTCTCCGGCCTCGGAAACGTCGAACGAATTTCCCTCGGTAATGTTCTGCACCCAGCCCAAAAATTGCTGCTCGAAATCGATCGCCGAGTGAATGTTCGCCGGATCCAACCATGTCATTCGGCCGCTCGCCAAATCGCGCTCCCAGATCGCCATTCGCCCCGCTTCAAGGGCAAGTTGCAGACGAGTCTCGTTCTCTCGCGAGGCGTTCTCGCCGGATTCAATTTGCCGCGTGACGTCCTTCACGACAACATTTACGCCGGTTACGAAGCCATCTTCTTCCTTTATGGGCAAAAAACTCGCTAGGAAGGCCGACTCCGTTTGAGCACCGCTTCTCTCCATGCCGGGGATCTCTTTTTCCAGGATCGGCTGTCCCAATACGATCACGCGCTGCAGCAGCGGATAGAGCGCCTCTCCGAGCTCCGGAACCGCTTCAAGCATGCTCTTTCCGATACCCACTTCGACAGGACACCCGACTATCTCAGCAAAGCGCCGATTGATGCGAACGAAACGGAGTTCTCGATCAAGAAAGCAGAGACCGACGGGGGCAGCGGCATAGATGTTTTCGATTTCGGCAATGTGCGATTTGACGGTACGTTGGCTTCGTACGAGCGATTCCTCCAACTTCTGCCGATGGACGGTTTCTTGCTCCAGCATGAGCTGATGGCGCGAGGCTTCCCGCGCCTCGAACCTGGATAGCCGATACCTTCGACCGATCCAGATCAGCAACAAGCTCTCGGCGATAAAAAAAACAAACCGAACCCGCTGATCCACGTCCGGAAATTGTTGCCGGAGATCGAAAGCCGACTCTCCCGGCAGCAAATGGGCAGCCGCCACGGCGAGGAGCATGGCAAATAAGCCGATGCCCAGTCCGCCTAGCAACGCGCCAATCAAGACCGGAATCAGCAACAAAAAACTTACCGGCACCGGGCTGCTCAGCGCCGGCACGGCGGCAATCAAACCCAGAACAACGGAGAGTGAAGCCACGACCGCGAGATTTGGCTTGAGAACGTCGAATGGATCCCTGTGATTCAAGGCATCGTTGGATTTAATGAAGTTGGACACGACTAACCTCCGTTCCTATATCCCCGAACAACGCCTCCCAAGTGCCGAGCATGTTCATCCACCCCAATCCTGGGTTGGGCGTGAAGCGAGATCTCCTCGTTGTTTGTAGCCGATGAGGACTCAATAATCCGTTATCGCCGCCGTACTATTCGCACCGCGATGATCTACGGTTTGTACCGCGAAGATGAGACCGACTCCCCCGGTCACGCCGAGTTCTGTTGGACTCCGGTTCTATGAAAGACTCGAACACTCTGTCGCCGTAGAGTAGCCACCGAACGGAGATTGGAATGCACGTACTCTTACGTATCTTCCGGACTAGGCTATACGGCTTGCCGGCGGCAGAGCGCGAGCGGACAGAATGATATTTTGCCGATTAGCGAATCCCCATCTGTATGGCGAGCGCCACGAGATCGGCGAGCGATTGGACGCCTAGCTTCTCCATGATTCGGGCGCGGTGAATTTCAGCAGTACGGTGACTGATGCCCAATGCTTTGCCGACCTGTTTAGCCGAGTAGCCTCGAGCCAGAAACACCAAGATTTCCTTTTCACGAGGCGTGAGGCTGGAGTAAAGAGCATCGAGTTCGTGCTGACGCGATTTCTCTTCGAAACGCTGATAACTGAGAGCTAGCGCGTTTCTTATCGCCGGTATCAAGACATCGGCATCCACGGGTTTTTCGAGAAAATCCACGGCCCCGCCCTTGAAAGCGGCGGTCGACTTAGGCACGTCACCAAATCCCGTCAGAAAGATGATAGGAAGATTGTAGCCTCTCTCGGTCAGGACCTGCTGCAGATCCAACCCGGAAATCTGAGGGAGATGAATATCGAGGATCAGGCATCCTTGTTGTTCCGGCTTGACCGCAGCCAAGAAATCCGGTCCGGACAAATAGGTTTCGACCACAAAGCCCTCAGCCCTCAACAATGCTGCCAAGGCATCGCATACATCGGGGTCGTCATCGACGATGAAAACTGTTAGTCCATTAACAGCCATATCTAACGCCTTTTCGATTAGTATGGTTTCGAGGGTACGCGGTCGGTATTTTCCATGAAGGTCATGCATTTGTATATACGAATATGCCGCCAAACCAGCCCGACATTTACTGGTAAACAAGGTATCGTATCGCCTGAAATACGGCTCTGTAAACTATTAGGCTTAAAGCTTTTTTGATCACCGACCATAGCTTAGGAATATTACGTACTGTACCTTCGCGAGACATCGGTCAATCGTCCTAATGGACCGATCGACTGTTAGCAACCTGTCCTTGTCCATGGCTCTCGCCCCTTAATGGCGACGACAAACTTCCCGCAGAAGAACCGCTCGCCCCGAGAATCCACCTCCTCAGTGATCGGAACGCCAGCCGCGATTGTATTGGCACCTGCAGTACCCAGCTGTGAGAAATGGGCGCCGGAGCTTGTCAAAGCTTCAAAAAACGTCGGACCGCAATCTCCGTGATCTCGATCACAAAGCCGGAGACGTACTCCGGCGAGTTCGATGCCTTACGATCACCATTAAGGAACAAGAATGAGGAATTTCGACGCCCATCAAAAAAACGAGAGACGCATTCTCGAGCCGGGACGCAACTATTGGCGCAGTGCCCATGCTGATCGGGTTTCCTTCTTGATCGACAGTTCGGCGTACTTTCCCGTTTTGCGCGCAGCGGCGATTCGGGCTCGGCGATCCATTGTCATCGTCGGTTGGGATATCGACAGCCGAACCCGTCTGGTTCAAGATGGTGCCAACGACGGATTTCCGGTACAGCTCGGCGACTTTCTGAAAGCGCTCATCGAATGCCGTCGCGGGCTGGACGTTTATATTTTGAACTGGGACTTCGCGATGCTTTACGCCCCAGGCCGCGAAGTCCTGCCTATCTACACGCTCGGCTGGCAACGCCATCGGCATCTACATTTTTATCTGGACGGACGGCATCCCGTGGGCGCCTCGCACCATCAGAAAATCGTGGTCATAGACGATGCCGTGGCTTTTGTCGGCGGCATGGACCTTGCGCAGGAACGTTGGGACACGCCGGCCCACGAGCCTAATGCGCCGTACCGCCGACGGTCTAATGGACAAGCATACGCTCCGGTTCACGATGTGCAAATGGTCGTGGACGGTGACGCCGCGGCGGCACTCGGCGAACTCGTCCGTGAGCGCTGGCGCTATGCGACGGGCTCCGAAATTCCGGTCGGCGGTCACACCGAGAGCGATCCCTGGCCGCCGTGGCTCGTCCCGGATATCACCGACGTCGACGTCGCCATCGCCCGAACGGCTCCCCGATTCAACGGCGCCCCCGAAATCGTCGAACTCCGCCAGCTATACCTCGACGCAATCAAAGCGGCGAAAAACACAATATACATCGAGAATCAGTATCTGACGGCTTCCTCAATCGGCGCTTTGCTCGAATCGCGACTGCGCGAGCCGGATTCACCGGAGATTGTCGTCGTATCCCGTTTAACCGGCGGGGGTTGGCTCGAACAAACAACTATGGAAGTATTGCGAGCACGGCTGCTTCGCCGCCTTCGCACGGCCGATCGATATGGCAGATTCCGAATCTACTACCCGGACTGCGAGGGCTTGAAGGATCAGTGCATTAATGTCCATTCAAAACTGATGGTCGTGGATGACCGCCTGGCACTGGTCGGCTCGGCGAATCTGAACAATCGTTCGATGGGATTGGACACAGAATGCAATCTTGCGATCGAAGCAACCGAGCCCCAAACAGCGAGGGCGTTGGCAGACTTGAGAAATCGCCTACTGGCCGAGCATCTAGGCATCGAAACGGATCAATTGGCACGCGCCATCGAACGGCACGGCTCGCTCATTTCCGCGATTGAAAGCTTGCGTGGGCATAGACGCACGCTTCGGCACCTCAAAGGCGAAGTGTCGCCAGAAGCCGATGCCCTGTTGCCGGAGGCAAGTGTGGTCGATCCGGAAGCGCCCATCGATCCCGACCGCTTGATCGATGAACTCATTCCTGTCGAACATCGCCCGTCCGCCCGCAAACGCATCATCGCCACCCTCAGCCTACTCGCTGGTATCGGATCCCTCGCTGCCGCATGGCGTTGGGGACCGCTGCACGAATGGCTCGATAAGGAAACGTTGGTCGCGATCGGACGTACACTACAGAACGCGCCCGCAACGCCTCTATGGGTCATCGGGGCTTATATACTCGCCGCTTTGACGGCCATACCGATCACCTTGGTCATCTTTACGACGGCGATCGTGTTCGGCCCAACCGAGGGCTTCGTTTACGCGCTTCTAGGATCGCTGATAGGGGCCTCGCTCACTTTTGCTCTCGGCCATGTTGTCGGGCGGGATATCGTGCGGCGCTTGGGCGGCGCCCGACTCAACACACTCAGCCGATGGCTGAGCCGTAGAGGCTTACTCGCCATGCTTACAGTCCGACTGATACCCGTCGCGCCGTTCACGGTGGTCAACCTGGTCGCGGGGGCATCCCATATCCGTTTCCGCGATTTTCTGCTCGGAACGATTTTCGGCATGGTGCCCGGTGTCATTGCCATCACCGTATTTTCGGACCGCCTGGCGGCCGCTATCTACCGGCCGAGCCCAATCAACATCGCGTTGCTCGTCGGCTCCGCGGGCATTATCGGGGTTGCCGCATTCACCACGCACCGCTGGCTGCGGCATCGCGAAACCGAAACGGCCTCTTGCCCGGAAGGCTCAGCCGGTTAGTCGAGCCTGCCCGGTCATGTCGTTGGTCGTTGCCACTTACAATGTCCACGATTGTATCGGGCGCGACGGACGTTACGATCCGGAACGGGTCTTGACTATTATCCGCGAGCTCGACGCTGACCTCATTGCGCTCCAAGAGCTGCAATGGGAACCATCAGTCGCTCTCGATCTGCTTCAGCATTTCGCAAACCGATTACACTATCGCGCAATACCTGGCCCCACACTGCTACGCCGCAACGGACATTATGGCAACGCCATTCTTACCCGGCTGCCGGTCCGGAACATCCGACGCGTCGATCTCAGCATCCCCCACCGAGAGCCAAGGGCGGCGATCGACTTGTCGGTCGATAGTCCTTGCGGACCCCTCCGCGCAATCGGCACTCATCTGGGGCTGTTTCCAGGCGAGCGGCGGAAACAGATGACCCGAATTCTAAGCATCCTCGCTGCAGCCCCTCCCCCGGTCATTCTGTTTGGGGATTTAAACGAATGGTTTCTGTGGGGAAGACCATTACGCTGGCTACGCAACCATTTCGGTCACATACCGGACATCGCGACCTATCCCTCGATATTGCCGCTGTTTGCACTTGACCGAATATGGGTCAAACCGCGCGAACTTCTTGTTGAAATTGCCGCATATTCCACCCCGCTGGCGCGGGAAACCTCCGATCATCTGCCCCTGCGCGCCGTGCTCAAGTGCCTCCATTCCGAGCACGAATAATCGATAGAGCTTATTTGTCTTCTAGAAATCATAAGGACTTCTGATTTACCCATACCTTGATTTTTTTTATAAATGAGCTACCGATGCTTTGCTGAGGTGCAGGACTTGTTCGTCAACTCAAAATAAGGAAAGTGCCATGAGAATCAAAGGAGATTATTTGAGGAAGAGTCTGCCGGCACTCTTGGATAAATGGGCAGACGATGTTGACAGGCTGGACATCCGGATCCAACCCGATGACGCGATGGAAGCCGATGACGAAGACCGGTACGAACGCCCCCATTCGGTCGGCCTAGACTCAGGCTTCCATGCGCAGGCCGGTTAGCGGATTGGTTTAGATTGAAGCCATCCTGCTCGTCCAAGCCTTTCAGCCTTCTTAACAACCCCGAGGAATCGAGGCGCAGCCTCGCTTCGTTGCCCGAACGGGTTCGGGCAACGAAGTTAATGCCCACACACCGCTAGGTCTCAGGACGCCCCGGTCCTTCCGTATTCGCCACAACCTCATCGACTTGCTTCGCTAGCCGCAGTCAACGAAAATTCCCTGACTCGCCTTGGCAGCGGCCCCGCTTTCGGTTCTCCATACACGCTTACCCTCATCATGACGCATTCGTTTAATCGAGCGGCAGACGCCCCCGATTTACCCGACACGACCTTTCGCTTCATTGTTCACTGCATAGCCGGGTTTCGCGGATGGTTTCTGTTCATGCTGGCCCTGGAAACGGGTCAGGCGGTGAGCAACATTCTCATACCCTATGCGATCGGGCAGATCATCGACGGGGTAACCCAAGCAAACGGCGGCTCGGTTCCGCCGATAGAGCGCCTAAGCCTTCCTTTGATGATTTTCGCCGCCTTAAATATCGCCGAGATACTGTTCAGCCGAGCCAGCGGCGCATGTCTTATCATGGTGGGCCCCCGTTTGCGCCAGCGAACGACGCAAAAGCTTTACGCCTATCTCCAGCACCATTCCGTCCGCTACTTCAGCGAACGTTTCGCCGGCGCTTTGGCACATCGAATCACGGAGACGGCCATGAGCCTCAACCACACCGTCTGGGCCGTGCTCTTCGATTTCTGGCCGATCGGAGTGGTATTCACCGTGTCGGTCACCCTCCTCTTCAAAACTCACACGAGTCTCGGCTGGTTCGTAGCGGCGTGGGTGCTGGTCTATGTAGGCGTGTCGTTCTGGCTGGCCGAGCGCTGCCGGCCTTACGCTCAGGCGTATGCCGAAACTCGGAGCCTTGTGAACGGCAAGATCGTCGACTCTGTGACCAATATTCTGAATGTCAAATTGTTCGCTCGGCTACGCCACGAGCGGGAGTATCTGAACCGTTTTCTGGAAACGGAGGTCAACGCCGGACGCAGGACTTTCTGGTACATGGAGCGAGTACGCTGGTTTCAATTCATTTCGGCTGCCACCTTGAAGGTAGGCACGATTTATTTAGCTTTAAGGCTCTGGGGCCAAGGCTTGATCGATGTCGGAGACTTCTCGATGAGCGCCGGTCTCGCGCTTCTCATCATCGGCGATGCCCGCAACCTCAGCCGGCGATTTCTGGAGTTTTTCGAGTACGTAGGCAATGTCAGTAACGGCGTAAGGACCATCGTCAAACCTCATGACATCGTTGATGCGCCGAACGCTCAGCCTTTGCACGTCACGCGCGGACGAATCGAATTCCGTGACGTCCGGTTCGGCTATACGCCCGGGCAGTGGGTATTCGACGGATTGAACGTGGTCATCCAACCCGGTCAACGGGTTGGGTTAGTCGGGTTCTCGGGCTCGGGAAAATCCAGCTTCGTGGGATTGATCCTCCGGTACTATGAACCTCAAGGCGGTCAAATTTTGATCGACGGCACCGACATCGCCCGGGTGACCCAGGATTCGCTTCACGAGCAAGGCGGGTTAATTCCACAAGATCCCAGCCTGTTCCATCGATCGCTGCGGGACAACATTCGGTACGGCCGCCTCGACGCCGACGATGCCGAAATCATCGCTGCCGCCCGAATGGCACATGCCCACGAGTTCATCGAAGGGCTAAAAGACGGCTACGATTCGCTGGTAGGCGAACGCGGCATCAAACTGTCCGGTGGTCAGCGGCAACGTATCGCGATCGCCCGAGTCATGCTCAAAGACCCACCGATATTAATTCTCGACGAGGCTACGTCCAGTCTCGACTCAATAACGGAGAAAGCGATTCAGGATAGTCTGGACCAGCTGATGGGCAAGAAAACGGTCATCGTCGTCGCTCACCGCCTATCAACGATCGCGCACTTGGACCGTATTCTGGTCTTCGACCAGGGCCGTATCGTCGAGGACGGAAATCACGCGGAGCTGCTCGCGGCAAAAGGCTTTTACTACACATTGTGGACCATGCAGGCCGGAGGCTTTCTTCCGGATACGAGAGCCGATGCCCGGCCCTACGCTGAACGCCGGGGAGACAACTTGCCGGAAGCCATGCTTGCACATGGTAGCCCAGCCGAGTAAAAACGTGACTCACTCGGCGGACGCGTTGCTCACTGGCCGTTCCTAACGATTCTTTCTTTTAATAGGGGGGCACCCGACACGACACGCGTCCGGTTCAGCCGTCAGATCCAAAATGGAGTAAATCACAATGAAGAAACTCGGATTTTTTGCCCGAGCATCCGTGCTTGTACTACTTTGGCTTTCCGCCTGCACCCCGTCGCCATCCGCGGATGCCGAAAAACACAAGCGGGAAAGCTTGAAATTCCTGGTCGAAAACGAGAAAAAACCCGGTATCGTAAGTACCCCGAGCGGGTTGCAGTATCAAGTCCTCAACGAGGGCAACGGCATTTCCCCCAAAGCCACTGACACCGTACTCGTCAACTACCGCGGCAGCCTGATTTCGGGTCAGGAGTTCGACCGTGGCGAGAACGTTAAATTTCCGTTAAATGGGGTGATTCGCGGCTGGACCGAAGGTTTGCAACTGATGAAGGAAGGCGCCAAGTATCGCTTCTTCATTCCCCCGGAATTGGCTTACGGCGCGCGTGGGGCGGGTCGGGTCATTCCGCCTAACGCGGCGTTGATTTTCGACGTGGAACTCCTAAAGGTCAATCCTTGACGGGCTTGCCTAGACACTCCATTTAATCGCAGGAACCGGAAACGGTTCCAGGTAAAGTTTCACCCCAAGCGAGCCCTTTATGTTCTTTCAAAATCTCTTCGGTTCTCAGGCCATTAAAGAATTTATACCTCATGGGAACTGTCTGCTCTGGCGATCAGATTTGCTTCTTCTTCACGTTTTGTCGGACTCGCTGATCACCGCCGCTTATTACTCCATTCCTGCCGCACTCATCTACTTCGTCATCAAGCGCCGGGATCTCGAGTTCCGGGGAATCTTCGTTCTCTTCGGCATTTTCATCACCGCCTGCGGGACTACGCATTTAATGGAAATTTGGACACTTTGGCGCCCGGACTATGTTCTTGAAGGCGTCATCAAGCTGTTTACAGGGCTCGTCTCGATCGCGACCTCGGTGCTCTTATGGCCGCTGATACCCTATGCACTCAAACTCCCGAGTCCTGCCAGACTAGAAGAGGCGAATCGGCGGTTGCAGCATGAAATCGAAGAGCGCAAGGGAAAGGAGTGGGAAATCAGACGACTGAACGCCAATCTGGAAAAGATGGTGGAGCAACGTACGGCGGAACTGGTCGCGGCCAATGCTCAACTCGAGGACGAGATCCGGGAACGCAGGCGTATCGAGGAATCGTTGCGCGAATCGGAAAATCGCTACCGTACCCTTTTCGAGCAAATGCCGGATGCGCTGCTTCTAGTGGATATCGAAAGCGGCGCGTTGATCGACTTCAATCCAAAGGCTTATCAAAACCTCGAATACAGCCGAGATGAATTCAGCAAGCTGCGAATCTGCGATATCGACCGGCAGGAGTCGGAGGAGGATGTCAGACGGCATATCGAGAAAATTCGAGATACCGGGGGAGACATATTCGAAACGGAGCATATTACGAAAACTGGTATTGTACGAAATATCCGCGTCAACGCGAAAGTTATTCAACTCAATCAAAAACAATTGATTCAAGCGGTATTTACCGATATCACGAACTACAAGCAACTGGAGCTCACACTGCGCACCCAACAAAAGAAATTGGAGCAGTCGCAGCATCGACTCGAATATATCGTGAATACCAGCCCCTCTGTAATTTACATACTTTCACGCACAGATAATCCGGAGTGGCCATTCAAGGTCGAGTTCATAGGCGAAACTATTACCCGGGTTACCGGTTACGAACCGCACCAATGGTATCGCGACGAGAGATTTTGGATTGACCGTGTTCATCCCGACGATCGAGCCACCGCCCTGGAAAACCTAAAGCAGCTTTTCACTCACGGTGAGCTGACGATTCAATACCGGTTTCGTCACAAGGACGGCTCGTACCGCTGGTTTCACGATAAGCTCAGGCTGCTCAAGGATTCCGATGGCAACATGATAGAAGCCATTGGAACCTGTATCGATATCACGGAGCGCAAGCAAGCTGAGCTTGCACTAAAAGAAGCTAAAGAAGCCGCCGAAACGGCAAATCGGGCGAAAACTGAGTTCCTCGCCAATATCAGTCACGAGCTGAGAACACCTTTGAACGGAATACTCGGATTTACCCAAATACTTCAAAAACAGACCGATATCACTCCGAAACACCGTGAATATTTGGACTATATCAGCCGCTCCGGGCATCATCTATTGATGTTGATCAACGATCTGCTCGATTTGTCCAAGATAGAAGCGGGACGATTGGAGATCGAAAATTCGGTTTTCCATTTACCGGAGTTTCTTGACGGCATTGCCGAAATGTTCGACCTCCGGGCGACCAGCAAGGGCATCGGATTCAAATATGAAAAAGCGCCGACTTTACCCGAATACGTCTTCGGCGATGAGAAACGTTTACGGCAGATACTAATTAATCTCTTGGGCAATGCCATCAAGTTTACGCATAAAGGCTATGCCGCACTGAAAGTCTTCAATCGCGGAACAACGGTCTGTTTTCAGATCGAAGATACCGGGCTCGGAATCGCCGAAAAAGACATGGAACGGATCTTTCTCGCGTTCGAACAGTTGGCGGATCATGACTCTACGGAAGGGACAGGCTTGGGATTGGCGATCAGTAAGCGGCTGATAGATGCTATGGGCGGGCGGATCGATGTGCAAAGCACGGCTGGCCAAGGCAGCATCTTTACGGTTTCCCTATCATTGCCGCCGGCGTCGAATCCGTCGAGATCAGAAGTCGACGATACCCAGATCATTGGCTACGAAGGGAAGACGCGAAGAATCATGATCGTGGACGACAATTCGGATAATCTGGCGATGTTATCGGCGCTCTTGGCATCGCTGGACTTTATCGTGGAGACAGCTTCGAGCGGCAAAGAATGCTTGGACAAGCTCGCTACATTCCGGCCCGACTTGATCATGGTCGATCTCCTGATGCCCGGCATGGACGGAGCGGAAACCGTGAAGCATCTACGCCGGATGGATTCCGGCCAAGAGGTCAAGGTGATCGCGGTAACGGCGCACGCCTTCGACGACATCCGGGAAATGTGCCTCAAATCAGGCTTCGATGACTTCATCACCAAGCCCGTGGATCTCCAGGACCTGCTGAAGAGCCTGCAAACCTCCTTGGGGTTGACCTGGCGCTACGCGCTTGCCGAGTCGCGCGAAAACCGACAGATGCAAACGGTGCGCAACCCGGCATGAAGCCGAGTCGAGACATTCCCAGGTCTAATGCAGCAAGCCGTCAATTTCCTAACTTAGCGAGCAGATCGCGAGCTCTCGTTGCCCCGCGCCGCGGTAAGAAGCGATGACGGCGGCGACATCCCCAACGCTTCAGCCTTGTCTTGAACCGACGCCCCTACCGGATGAGTGCTGATCTGCTCCCGAACATCGTCGCCGTGTACACGGTTGGAGGGTTTGAGCAATTGCATCACGGCGAGGACCAGAATAGGCGCGATGATGAAACTGCCGGTGAGCGCCTGTAGTTTCAGCCGGTCTTGATCCGGAATCGGCTCTCCTCCGTACGCCAACCAATAAGTCACACCCAGCTGAAAAATCACGATGCCGCTCCAAAAACATAAGGCGAACAATCCCTTGCACGGCATATAAGCCAACCTGACAGGTTCCCCCCGCCTTCTTTCGCGGTTCATCAAGATACGATCGATGCGTTGATTCAAGAAAATCGTGACCGTTGCGACGATGTACCACCCCGCGTAATTCGCCAGGGTTACGCCGAAGTGAACACCCGGCTCCGGATAATGATAAATATCCCCTAGAAACCAATACCTGCCGAGATTGGCGATGGGATCGACGATGAGGTCAACGACGAGCATCAGAAACGCGCCGAGCAGCAGCACTGGCACGGAATTTCGAACCTCGGCCGGAGTTACACGCTGCACGTCGTACGCCTTGATCCACAGGGGAGACATGAAAAACTGGGCCAACGAAAAACTGACATAGCTGAGAAACGAAAATGACAGGCTGTCGAAGAACGGAACGCCGAAAACGACCAAATCGTTGCTCAGCGCCTCATAGTGATAAACATATCTACCGAAAGGAATTCCATAATTGATGCTTCCCCACTCGGCAAGCAAGGCCACGAGATAACTGCTGATCACCCAAATCCCCGTTCGCAGCTTGCCTTGCTCCAGCCAGGAAAGAAGCAAAAACGTGATCAGAAAAAGCGTGATATAAGGACGATGGGTTAGAGACCAGAAAAGTTGCTCAAACATTCGAGGGTTACAAGGCTTACAAAACCCTTCATGTTAATCGGCAATGACATTTCTGGCCACCTGCCTGGATTCCCATCCATCGACCTATCTCAACCTCTTGGCGAAATCGTTCAAGATGCGCGCTAGCCATCAGCCGGTCACGTACAGTGCTGGCCTTTATCCGAACGAGCTTATATGCCGCAATTCGAAAACGTCAGCGTCCTCAATAAGGCCGATGTCTATGTCGACGGCAACGGCGTCAGCCATACCATCCTTTTCTAGGACGGCAACCTCAAGACCGTGGACGTGTCTTCCCTCCACTCTCACCTTCAACTCCGAGTCGCCCGAAACCACAAAGATCAATGCCGGGGCTTGCCGAATCCGGTTGGCCTACGAACATCCTATGGAGCCTCTGATTCTTTCTAGATTCCGAACGGCAGCCGATTCGATGTCGAAGTGACGGAAATGCTGGATTACGTTTGTCCCTTCGCTTGAAGCAAAGCTAAGGCGAGCGGTCTTTAGATTTTTTTCCTTTAGGTTTTTCCTGAGACCGCCTTGGCGTAGATTTTTTGGCCTTGGGTTGTTCATCAAGCGAAGACACCTGGGCAGCGTCTTTCTGCTTCTGCCACTCGGCGAGACGGTCTAGGGCCTCTGCCACTTCGCCCGGGGCCATTTCGTCGATCAGGCTGTTCTTGGCATCGATCGCATTCTGATTGCCCTGCTCTGCCGCGAGCGTATACCAGAAATACGCCTGGGCATTGTCTTTGTCGACCCCATTGCCCGACGCGTAGAGCGTTCCCAGGACGGCCTGGGCGCTCGCATCTCCGTGCTCGGCCGCCTTGCCGAACCAGCGCGCGGCTTTGCTCATGTCAACCTGCGTCCCCAGGCCATAGTAGTAGAGAATGCCGAGCTTGCTTTCGGCCGTCGCGTTGCCTTGCCGAGCTGCTTGCTCATACCAGTGGCGGGCCTCGACATAGTCCAGCGGCACACCCAAGCCTTTCATATAAAGGTTGCCCAGGTTGACCTGGGCTTCTGGCATACCCTGCTCGGCCAAGGGCTTGAATTCCGCAACGGCCGCGGCATAGTCGCGGCGTTCGACGGCGGCCATGCCTTCCTCGAATCCAGCCCGGACCGGTGCTGAAAAAACCAAAAAAACGGCGAATGCCAACGCGGTCAGAACCGGAGATTTCTTGCAGCCAGATGAGATCACGGCGTGTTTCGATTTTTTCGATTTCGGGGAAACAGATGTCCGATCGATCCCTCTCAGACGACCGACAAGACGATCTTGCCCATATGCTGGCTGCTCTCCATCAGCCGATGCGCTTCCGGTGCTTCGCTCAATGGAAAAATGGCGTGCACAACAGGCCGGACCCGCCCCGATTCGAGCAGCGGCCATACCTTTAGACGGAGCGCTTCCGCAATCATGGTTTTCTCGCCCACGCTGCGCGGCCGCAAGGTGGAGCCCGTCAGGGTCAAACGGTTCAGGAAAATGGGGAGCAGATTGATTTCGGTCTTGGGCCCGCCCTGAACCGCTATCAGGACAAGTCGACCTTCTGGAGCCAAACAGCTCAAATTCCGCTGGAGATAAGGACCGCCGATTATATCGAGTATCAGGTTTACGCCCTTGCCATCGGTGAGCGTCTTGATACGGTCGACAAAATCTTCTTGGCGGTAGTTGATCGCCCTTGCTCCGAGCTGTTCGCAAAATCGGCATTTTTCTGCGCTTCCTGCGGTTACAAACACCGTCGCCCCGAATGCGCGGGCTAATTGAATCCCTGTAGTGCCAATACCGCTGCCACCTCCATGTATTAGCACGCTTTCTCCGGCTTTCAACCCGCCCCGCTCGAAGACGTTGGCCCAAACCGTGAAAAAGGTTTCGGGTATGGCGGCCGCTTCGACCGGCCCAAGCCCTCTCGGGATAGGTAAACAAAGCGCCGCGGCGGCAAGACAATACTCCGCGTATCCCCCGCCCGTCACCAACGCGCAGACCGTGTCACCCACGGCGGGTTCTCGCACGCCTTCGCCCAAAGCCGCGACTTCGCCCGCGATTTCCAGGCCTGGGAGGTCCGACGCTCCCGGCGGCGGCGGATAAAGCCCTTTGCGCTGCATGATATCCGGCCGGTTTACCCCGGCCGCCAAGACTCTGATCAGAACTTCGCCCGGACCTGGCTGCGGTGTCGGTCGCCGGCATCTCCGCAAAACTTCCGGGCCACCCCATTGGGCGATTTCGACGGCCGTCATCATATTCGGAATCGAGCGGCTCACGAGCACCACTCCTACAGACCCGCTAGCCAGACCCGCAACCGAAGCCCGAGCTCGCTGGTATAGCCGATAGTGGAAAAACGGATGGTGCCATCCGGTCCCAAGACGAACACGGCCGGTACGCCACGCAGACCGTAGTTTCTGCCGATAGCACCGTCCTGGTCGAGAACGACGGGAACATCGAATCCCTCTCGTTTGACGTACTCCCGAACCTCGGTCTCGTCCCCAGAGAGCAAAGCAACGCTGACGAGAGGCGTATCCTGCGCCAACGAACGAATGGAACTCTGCATCGCCTTGCAGACATGACACCAACTCGCCCAGAAATAAATCACGCTGGGCCGGCCCTCTCGGTTCGGTATGTCTAACAGCGTTCCATCCAAGGTCGCGGCGTGTATTGGAGGCGGTGTCCCGGCAACCAAGCCCCAGGTGGCGATGAACTGCGCGCCGAGGTAAAGTGCGATCGCGCTGCCGCCGAACACCAGTAGGTGCTTCAGCTTGTCGAACATGGTGTCACTCGAAACGTCTCAACAACGCGGCGCCGTTGCGGCGTAGCCATAGCCGTTCGGCGGCGTAGCCGGGCAGATGCTGAGCGACCAGCTTCCAGAAATCGGCCGAATGATTGCGATGGCGAATGTGGCACAATTCATGGACGACCACGTATTCCAATACCGACAAAGGCGCAAAAGCCAGAAGCCAATTCAGATTGATGTCGTTCCTAGGACCGCAGCTCCCCCACCGGCTACGCATCCGTTTGACCCTAATTTGACGCGGATATAATCGGAAACGAGTCGCGTGCCGTTGAACGATGGTTTCAGCTTGCTCCCGTATCCACGCCTTGGCCCAGTCAAAAAGCGCGCTCAACGTGAGATGCTGTTGATTCTCGGAGCTACCGGCGGGTACCGAAACCAGGAATCGACCGTCGTACTGGACCTGGGGCTTTCGACCGGCGTGCTCGCGAACCAGCAACGGAACTTCGCGCCCCTGAAAGGGAAGCGTCGAACCGTTCTCAAGGCGCTGAAACGGCTGCAATTGGGCGGTTATCGAGCGCATTTCCGACAGCTTGCGTTCGGCCCAATCGCGATGCTGATGCAAGAACGCTAGGGCTCGGGTTTCACTAACCGCAGACGGTACGACGAGCTCGATCCCCTCGGGTCTCGCGACCAAACGCAGGTGTTTGGCTTTTTTGCTGTGGCGAATTCTGTAAGGCAGGGGAAAGCTCGCCGACATGGCTCAGCCTTTCCGAATGGCCATGACTTCCAGCTCCATGTCCCCCACAGGTCTTTTCCAGGTCACGATATCCCCCACCTCTGCCTCCAATAAAGCCCGCGCCAAAGGTGACATCCAGCTAATTTTCTCCTGACTCGCATCAGCCTCGTCCTCGCCGACGATGGTAAAACATAGCGTCCGGCCGTCGGAATCGAGAACTTCGACCGTCGAGCCGAAATGCACCTTGTCGTCCGACTGAGCGTCCGGTGGCACCACTACGGCGCTCTGTACTCGCTCCTCATAATAATGCAGGTCACGTTCGACTTGCTTGAGTTGCTGTTTCGCGCCCATATCCTCTTTTCCGATCAGGGCATCTCTTTGCTCACTGAGCTCGCGAACCCGTTGTTGAAGCTGCGTCAGTCCTTGCGGCGTAACATAGTTGGTATACGAGCTTCTAGGCCGCTCCGGGATATTGTCCCCGAACTGTTCGCCATCCGGTTCTTTGACAAAAGCACGACTCATAATAACTACCTCGAGATTTTAGCGGGAGAGGCAAGCAACAGTTCCGTGCCCGGGAGTCGCCAGGGCATTCGATACAATGGCCGAGACCGCCACGGGCAAGGTCGAAAATATACACGCGTTCGTAATACGTTTGCTGTCAGACTCGTCGGTCAAAATGATACAAGGTGCTATAGTTCAATGATGAACGATTGACTCTTCACCGATCGCAACGCGAACCTCAGGTGCAAAAGCAAGAAATCCATGTCAAGAGCCTGCTTGAGCGTATACTCGCCCTGGAACAGTTGACCGTTTTGTTCCAGCCGGTAGTCGTATTGGACAAGCAGGCGATTTTTGGATACGAAGGCCTGATCAGAGGCCCGTCCGAATCCTTGCTGCATAGGCCAAGCGTTCTGTTCGCCGCGGCGGCAAAATACGGACGCCTGGCAGAATTGGACTTTCTTTGTCGCAAACTCATTGTTCGACAATTCGCCAAACTCGGCCTGCCTGGACACCTCTTCATCAATGTCAATCCCATTACTTTGGCTGACGATGAATTCATTCACGGACGAACACTCATGTACCTACAGAATTACAAATTGGATCCGGACCGCATCGTCGTCGAGATCACCGAAACACAACCCATCCAGGACTGGACGGTATTTCAGCATGCCCTCCAACACTACCGTGGAATGGGTTTCAAAGTGGCACTGGACGATCTTGGAGCCGGCCATTCCAGCCTCAAGCTCTGGTCGGAACTTAATCCCAATTTCGTCAAAATCGATCGCCATTTCATCGAGGGTGTCGACGAAGACCAAACCAAGCGGCAATTCATCAAATCCATCATCGAAATCGCCAAATCCCTAGGATGCCAAACGATTACCGAAGGTATCGAGCATAAACACGAATATGCCGCCTTGCGCAAATTGGGAATTGACATGGCGCAAGGATTCTATTTCGCACCACCCCAAAAAGCTCCCGACATCGCGCTGAGTCCGCAACTGTTCAGCGAACGCCAAAAACGGAATGTTTACTCCGAGAAGCTGACGATCGCCCATCTAGTGAAAGAGGTTCCGACCATTTCACCACGATCGACCGTGGAAGAAGTCGGCGAGATATTCCGCATCAGCGAAACGCTCCAATCCGTAGCCATTGTGGACGACGGCGAACCGCTGGGACTGGTTTTACGCGACGACCTGATGAATCTCTTGGCAAGCCGGTACGGCCGCGACCTGCATGGCCGGAAACCCATACAGGAATTCACCTTTAAGGCGACACTCAAGTTCGACCTGCACACATCCCTTGAGGAGGTCAGCCGCTGCCTGACCAGCGCGGTCAATCACCGAACGGACGAATTCTTGATCACAGAAAACGGGCGTTTGATCGGTAAAGGCACGATTCTGGATCTGCTCAGCACGATCACGGACTTGCAGATTACCAGAAGCCGCTACGCTAACCCGCTAACCCTGCTGCCCGGTAATGTTTTGATCCAGCAAAAACTAGATGAGTTCCTGCGCAATCGAGAGGATTTCACCGTCGCGTATTGCGATATCGATTATTTCAAAGCCTATAACGACGTCTACGGCTATATGCGCGGGGACGAACTCATCCGACTCGTCGGCCGTTTGCTGACGGAAATCTCGGACCCCGATCTGGATTTTGTAGGGCATATTGGCGGTGACGATTTCATCGTGCTGTTCCGAAGCGGCGATTGGCGGGAACGATGCCGGCAACTCCTACAAACCTTCGAAACCCTTGCGCCGGACTTTTATACCGCAAAAGACCGGCAAATCGGTGGAATAGAAGTCTGCGATCGGTACGGTGAGAAGCGGTATTTCCCTTTCGTCGCTCTTTCCATCGGAATTTTCCCGGTAGCCGCGAGCCAGAACGGCTTGACCAAGGAATATATTGCCGAGCGAGCTTCAATGGCCAAAGGGAAGGCCAAGGGATACTGTGGAAACGCGATGCACGTCGAAGATACCGAGGACGACCAAGTGGTCGGCTTAAGCTCTCACCTGGAAGGAAGCGCCACTCAGTCCAAGCTATTCATGCATTGACCGGTCGAAGCCATCCGGCCGGATGGGAAATTTCACTATCCACCTTTTTTCAACATATCCGCCGCGAGCTGCGCGAGCTTGGCCGGGCCGTTCGCATCGCCCAAGTCATCCCTAATTCGCCGGAGTGATTGCCGCATCGCTTCGGCATAATCACGATCCCGAAGGATTCTCGCGATTTCGCCGGCGATATTGTCCGCGGTCGCGTCGTGCTGGATAAATTCGCGGACCACATGGCGGCCCGCCAAGATATTCGGCAATCCGATATACGGAATCCGCACCAAAACCCGCCCAAGCCAGTAACTAATGGGTGTCAACCGATAAACAATGACCATCGGTACGCCCAAGAGCGCCACTTCGAGCGTCGCGGTTCCAGAAACCGTAATCACGGCGTCGCAGCACTGCAACGCATCATAATCCTGGCCTTCCGTCACGCGGATCGGAACATCGCTTCGTGCGAGATGGCTTTGCAACAGTTCAGCTGAGATCGACGGCGCCCGAAACAGAAGAAATTGCGCTTCCGCAAACTCATGGGAGAGGCGTCCGGCGGCACCCAGAATGACAGGCAGAAGCCGATTGATCTCGTTGATCCGGCTGCCCGGCAACAGGCCGATGACCGGGCCTTCAACGGAAAGCCCAAATCTTTCCATCGCTTCGGCGCGTCCGATGGACGGCTTCACTTTTCCCGCCAAGGGATGACCGACATAGGTCACCGGTACGTTGTATGCTTCGTAAAAAGGCACTTCGAACGGGAAAATCACCGCCATGTGATCGACGATCCGGCCGTAGGTCTTCACGCGCCCAGGACGCCAGGCCCAAACCTGCGGACTCACGTAGAACAGGACCTTGACACCACCTTTCTTCGCCTTCCGGGCCAGACGGAAGTTGAACTCCTTGTAGTCGACACAGATTAGAAGATCCGGTTTCTCCTCGCATGCGATACGCTGCATCAACCGAAGTGCACGACGTATCTCACCGTAATGCCTGATCACCTCGGTAAGTCCGATCACGGCGAGATGTGTGGAATCGTAACGGATCTCGATTCCTGCCTCACGCATTCTGGCACCGCCCATGCCTATACCGCGAAGGTTCGGAATCAGTTGTTTCAATTCCCGGAATAGATTGGCGGCGTGGAGATCGCCCGAAGCTTCTCCTGCGCTCAGCATAACGAGGGGCGACTGATCAGCCATTCAAAGCCGCACGGATGACCGACACGATGCGACGGATGTCAGCGTCCTGGAGTTCGGGATAAATAGGCAGGGACAGGCAACTCGCGGCAACCGCTTCTGTAACCGGCAGGTTCAGCCCCGCACACTCGTCGGCAAATACCTTTTGCCGATGGAGCGGAACCGGATAATAGATCGCGCAGGCGATGCCGGCGTTCTGCAGCGCCTGCATGATAGTGTCCCGTTGGTCGGTCAAGATCGTGTACTGGTGGTAAACATGTACGCCCACGCCGTCTTCGTAAGGCGTGGTCACAGGCAGATCCGCTAGCAACTCGGAATACAGATGGGCAACACGGCGCCGATTCAGATTGAAATCGTCGATTCGCTTCAGCTTGATGCGCAGAATCGCCGCCTGTAATTCGTCGAGCCGGCTGTTGTAACCGATCACGTCGTGGTAGTAACGCACCTCGGACCCGTGATTTCGCAACATTTTGATCTTTGCGGCAATATCATCATCGTTGGTGGTAACCAAACCGCCATCGCCATAGCAGCCGAGATTCTTGCTTGGAAAAAAGCTAAATCCTGCGCTAACGCCAAAGCTGCCGGTCTGCCGCCCGCCGATGGACGCGCCGAAAGATTGGGCACAATCTTCAACCATCTTGAGCGCATGTTTTTCACAGACCGCGGCAATCCTCGACATATCCGCCGGCTGCCCGAACAAATGTACCGGCATGACCGCAGCGGTCTTTTCCGTGATCGCTGCTTCGATAGCATTGGGATCGATATTGAAGGTTTTAGGGTCAATATCCACGAACACCGGCTTTGCACCCACATACCGAATCGCTTCGGCGGTAGCGATGAAGGTAAAAGGCGTCGTGATCACTTCGTCCCCTTGACCGATGCCGGCCGCCAAAAGTGCAAGATGCAGGGCGTCGGTTCCCGAAGCGACACCGATCGCATGCTTGACCCCCAGATAAGCCGCCGCTTCCTCTTCGAACGCCTTAACGTTCGGTCCCAGGACAAAAGCGCAACTGTCCAATACCTGGCTCAAGCTTTGATCGATTTCGTCCTTGAGTTGCAGGTATTGGGCTTTCAAGTCAACCATGGGGATCATGAGTTTTATCTCTCTATCTAGGCGTTGTCATGGCGGCCGTTCTTGGGATTCGTACCCCGGCGACCGCAGTGCCGAAGGGGGCAGCACCACCGTTAACGCATGAAGGTTTAGGCGTTGAGCAGCCGGGTAATCTCGGTAGCGGTTGCCAGGGCACGTCGCCCCGCATGGCCGGATATCAAAGGCTCACGGCGGTTGCGAATACAGGCGACAAAATGCTTGATTTCCTCCATCAGAGCGTCGCCGTTCTCGAACACCGACTCCTCGCTAACGATCTCCGGTATGCCCGGAAACATCTCGCCCTCGCCTTTGCGATGGCGGGTCAATACTCGATTCTGGAAATCGACCGAAATATAGGCTTTGGGCATGAACAGGCGCATCTTGCGCTCGACTTTCTGGCTGACTCGGCTCGCCGTGACATTGGCCACGCTGCCGTTCTTGAACGAGATGCGTGCGTTGGCGATATCGATGTCTCCGGTCAACACCGGCACGCCTTTGGCATCTATACGGTCTACTTCACAATCGACCAGATCCAGAATGATATCGATGTCGTGGATCATGAGGTCCAACACCACGCTGACATCATTGGCGCGTGGCTTGAATGGCGCCAAACGGTGCGACTCGATGAAAATCGGCTTGTCCTCCGTCAAATCAAGCGCCAGCAGAGCCGCATTGAAGCGTTCCAGATGTCCCACCATGAGAGTGAGGCATTTTTCTTCGGCGATGCGGACGAGCTCGTCGGCCTCCGCTACTGTTACCGTGATCGGTTTTTCCACCAAGACATGCGCGCCAGCTATCAAAAAGTCCTTAGCCACTTGGTGGTGCAAACTGGTCGGCACTACGATGCTCACAGCATCGACGCGACCGAGTAGTTCCCGATAATCGGTCAAGGCCTGGCAAGCTGTCTTCTCCGCTACGGTCTGAGCGGTCGCTGGGTCGGTATCGACGACGGCGACCAACTCGCAATCGGGAAGTGCGGCATACTTTTCCGCGTGGAATTTCCCTAAATAACCGACGCCGACCACGGCGCATTTCAGTGCACTCATGACGCTATTCTTTGGCTGATAAAACAGACGCCCCGACCAGTCGAACCATCAATCGTCGCCGCGGGAAGGTAGCTCGATAAAGCCTAGGGTTCCATGGCGCCTCGACTCTTCCGCTAGCCAGCGCCGAAGATAAACGAGTTCCGGCGTATCCGGCAGGTCGTCGAGGCTCATCTTGTTTCGCAAGCGACGGTAGGCAGCCGAAACCGCCTTGAGACGACCTCCGTCGATCCCCGCGCGCCGTAGCCCCACCAGGTTGATCCGATAATGCTTGCCTGGTCTTCCTCCGACCATGGTAAAAGGAATCACGTCCTTATTGATGCCCGCAAGTCCCTGCAAGATTGCGTAACTGCCGATACGGCAGAACTGGTGAACCATGACCCCGCCGCCGAAAAAGACACGATCTCCAACCTGTACATGACCGCCTAGCGTAGCGCCACTAGCGAAGATATTATGGTCGCCCAGACAGCAATCGTGGGCCACATGACTGTTATTCATCAGATAGTTGTTCGCACCGATCCGTGTAGCACTGCCCTTCTGAGTTGCCCGGCTCACGGTCACACCTTCGCGGAATACGTTGCCGTCACCAATCTCCACGTAAGTTGCCGTAAGAGGATCGAAGCTCAAATCCTGTGGCAGGCCGCCAATGACAGCCTGCGGAAAGACATGGTTGTTCTTGCCCATTCGGACGAATGAATGGATGACCGCATGAGCCTCGATCCGGCAACCGTCCCCGATTTCGGCACCACTTTCGATCACGGCGTAAGGGCCGACTGATACGCGAGCCCCCAATCTGGCATCAGAAGCGACGCACGCCGTAGGATGAATACTCAGAGTCATAAATCCTCGGTTAAGCTCAGAATGGTTTCACCCGCGCGGATGACAGCGGGCATGGAGGTCCTTCAAGCGCTCCTGCGCCACGTGAGTATAAATCTGGGTGCTCGATAAATCGCTGTGCCCCAGCAGGAGTTGAACCACCCGAAGATCCGCGCCGTGATTCAACAAATGCGTGGCAAAGGCGTGTCTCAAGGTATGCGGCGACAACGGCTTGCGGATTCCGGCGAGAAAGGCATACCGCTTGATGAGGTGCCAGAACGCCTGACGGGTCATACCCGCTCCGCGATCCGTGACGAACAGATACTCGCTGCGCCGCCCTCTTAAAATAGCTAGCCGCGCGGTCTTAAGGTAACGATTCACCCAATCCTCAGCCTCTTCCCCAATCGGAACCAAGCGATCCTTGCTTCCTTTACCCACCACGCGAACAACACCTTGACGGAGATTCAGTTGTCCGAGCTTGAGCCCGACTAATTCGCTCACTCGAAGCCCGGTAGCATAAAGCACCTCCAACATAGCGCGGTCACGGCAGCCCAAAGGCTCATCACTATTGGGAGCCGCCAACAGCGCTTCCACATCCTTTTCTGTCAACGTCTTTGGCAGAGTACGACCAATCCGGGGCGCCTCTATGGACGCAGTCGGATCTCTATCCACGCTTCCTTCACGAAGCGCGAACAGATAAAACTTACGCAGGCTTGATAATAATCTGGCGCTGCTCCGCTCGCTTGCCTTTTGACGATATTTGAGTGCCAAATAGCCCTCTATCTCGCCCGTGTCGGCTTCGCAAAGCGCCTTTTGATGGGTATTGCTCAACCAAACGGCAAATAGGGAGATATCGCTGCAGTATGCTTTCTGCGTGTTCTCGCTTAATCCTTCTTCTACCCACAAGGCATTTACAAAACGCCGGATCAGGTCAGCGTCAGAATCAGCAACACGCAGTTCATTCAAGCCCATGGCCTTCACGCTTTACGAGCGGCAGCTTCTTGCAAAGTGCTCCCTAATTAGTTTCCCCCAAGACAAGAAACGGGCAGCGAACGCTGCCCGTATCGATCATCGTATCAGTCGCAGCGGCGATCCTTCGCCCCTATCAAATTTTTTCTTTAATTCTAGCTGCCTTGCCAGCACGAGTACGGAGGTAATAAAGCTTCGCGCGACGAACGTCACCGCGACGTTTGACCTGAATTTCTTGGACTTGTGGGCTGTAGGTCAGGAAAACCCTTTCCACGCCTTCGCCATGAGATATTTTGCGGACCGTGAAAGCGGAGTTATATCCCCTGTTCCGCTTCGCGATAACTACACCTTCGAAGGCTTGCAAGCGCTCGCGATTTCCTTCCTTTACCTTCACCTGCACGACCACAGTGTCTCCTGGACCGAAATCCGGGACCGTTTTCCTGCTCATCCATTCGCGCTCGAGTTGTTGAATAATGTGACTGGACATTGCGATTCCCCTTAATTCGTTCCGGCGTAAAATTCGTGTTTAAACTCTTCCAGCAGGCTCCGCTGCTCCGCATCGAGCTCCAGCTTAGCCAATAAATCCGGCCTTCTTAACCATGTTCGACCAAGGGACTGTTTCAGGCGCCAACGTCTGATCGCGCCGTGATCCCCGCTTTGCAAAACCTGCGGTACTCGTCGACCATCAACCACTTCCGGCCGTGTGTAATGGGGGCAGTCCAACAACCCCGCCATATGGGAATCCTGAACGGCCGAATCCGCATGCCCTAAAACGCCGGGCAACAGCCTGACCACCGCATCGAACATCACCAGCACCGCAAGCTCGCCGCCACTCAACACGTAATCGCCTATCGACCATTCTTCATCGATTTCCAACTCGATTAGCCGCTCATCGACTCCCTCGTAGCGTCCGGCAACGAGAATCAGTCTCGGACATCGAGCAAGGCGCACGACGACATCTTGCGTCAACAAACCACCCTGCGGGCTTAAATAAATCGTCTTCGCAGGCAGGTCCGAATCGGCTCTTGCCGCGCGAATGGCGCTGCGCAGCGGCTCCACTTTCATGACCATCCCCGGTCCACCGCCATAGGGGCGATCATCGACCGTCCGATGTCGGTCCGGTGCCCAATCGCGTGGATTCCAGAGCTTGAGGTCAACTATCCCTTGCTCAATCGCCCTCCCCGTCACACCATATCTGGCAGCGCTATCAACCATTTCAGGGAACAGGGTGACGACATCGAAACGCATTGATCGACGGCTTTAGAAATCAGGATCCCAATCCACGATCAGGACCCCCTGATTCAAGTCGACACTCTTGACGAACTCTCCAACCACGAACGGTATCAAGCGCTCCCGTTCGCCTTGCACCACCATAACGTCATTTGCACCGGTTTCCATCATGCTGACCACAGTACCCAAGCTGCGACCAGATGTTTCCCGAACCTCGAGCCCAATCAAATCAGCCCAGTAATATTCACCCGGCTTCGTAGGTTCGAATTGACTTCTATCGACGAAGATCTTCAGACCAGACAGCTGCAGAGCCTGGTCTCGGGTATCCACACCCTCCAAGCAGACTACCATCCAATTACCGTGACGACGACCGGAAACGACTTTGAATTCCTTTCGAGCCGCCTCGTTCCCGATTAACCAAGGCGAATAACCCACTATATTGTCAGGCGGTTCCGTATAGGAGCGGACCTTTACCCATCCCCGGACGCCAAACGCGCCCGCCACTTCGCCCGCGATAATCTGCCGGCCCACTGTGGCGAACGTATATCGCCGCGACGCCTCTATTCGGTAGTCGTGCCTGCTTTCCTGCGGAATTCTTTGATCAACGAATGAACCCGCTCGCTTGTCTTGGCGCCCTGACTCAACCAATACTGAATCCGAGCATCATCCAAACGCAGTCTTTCTTCTTTCCCGGAAGCAATGGGATTAAAGAACCCGACCCGCTCAATGTGGCGGCCATCTCGTTTACATCTGCTGTCAGCGACGACAACGTGGTAAAACGGACGCTTTTTTGCGCCAGCACGGGCAAGACGAATCGTGACCATTAAAATTCCTCTTAGGATGCAAGAACAACCAGAAAAAACAGGCTATTATACCGAAAAACCCGCACCTGTTAAGACCCTCTAACCGACAGATAGACATGCCGCAATGTAAGCCAGTGCAGCAGATCAGCGTCGTTAAGGGTTAATTTGGAGACGGAATGCAGACCCGAACGTCTTTCGCGCGTTCGCCACCCAAAGTCTTCTAAACCTTAGTGGAATGGCGGAGAGAGAGGGATTCGAACCCTCGATAGAGCTTTTGGCCCTATACTCCCTTAGCAGGGGAGCGCCTTCAGCCTCTCGGCCATCTCTCCGAAGCTAACGAGATTATAACCGACCTATTCCGTGTGCTCAGCTGTTTTTTCTGACGATTGAGCCTGCTGCTCCCGCTTTATACGCTCATAGATCTCTTCCCGATGCACAGAAACTTCCTTGGGCGCGTTTACACCGATGCGAACCTGATTACCCTTCACCCCTAACACGGTAACCGTTACATCATCCCCGATCATCAGAGTCTCACCGACTCTACGAGTCAATATCAGCATAAATCCTTCCTTTCCGGTCGCTTGTGACCTACCTAAGATGGTGCTGCTCACGCAACACCAAGCCAACCAACACAAACGGTTAAGCGATATATTATATCAGGTTTTTTTATGTTTATAATGAAAATTTAATCTCAAGCCGCTTCCGACGACTGGTCAAGATTAAACGCTTCGTGCAAGCTGCGAACCGCAAGTTCCAAATATTTTTCATTTAAAACCACGGAAATTTTGATTTCAGACGTCGAAATCATTTGGATGTTGATGCCCTCTCTTGCGAGAGCTTCGAACATCTTGCTCGCGATACCGGCGTGTGAACGCATGCCGACGCCAACCAAAGACACCTTTACGATCTTGTCGTCACCCGCAACTTCGCGCGCTCCGAGCTCCGCACATGTGCTACGCAGAATTTCCAAGGCTTTTCTATAGTCGTTGCGGTGCACAGTAAACGTGAAATCGGTCGTGCCGTCCTGAGCAATATTTTGGACTATCATATCGACCTCGATATTCGCATCGGCAATCGGACCGAGAATCTTGTAGGCAATGCCCGGACGATCGGGGACGCCCAAAATCGTCAGCTTTGCTTCGTCTCGATTGAACGCGATGCCGGAAATCAGCGGCTTTTCCACGTTTTCTTCCTCATAGCTGATCAACGTGCCGGGGCCTTCAGTAAAACTTGAAAGCACCCGCAGCGGAACATTGTACTTACCGGCGAACTCCACAGACCGAATTTGCAACACTTTCGATCCCAAACTCGCCATTTCCAACATTTCTTCGAACGTAATCCGGTCCAGCCGACGAGCGTTCGGTTCGACGCGCGGGTCCGTAGTATAAACACCATCTACATCGGTATAGATCAAACACTCATCAGCTTTGAGCGCGGCAGCCAAAGCCACAGCCGTAGTATCCGATCCGCCCCGGCCAAGAGTGGTGATGTCACCATCCTCGGTGATCCCCTGAAAACCGGCCACAACTACTACCTTGTCCCGCGCGAGATCATTTGCGATACGGTTGGTATCGATATTCAAGATACGCGCTTTGTTATATGATCGGTCGGTCAGGATTTTAACTTGTCCGCCTGTATACGAACACGCAGGCACGCCCTTCTCATGCAGCGCCATACACAAAAGCGCTATCGTAATCTGCTCACCTGTAGCCAGCAAAACATCCAATTCTCGCGGGTCCGGGTTCGCCTGAATTTCCTGAGCCAACGCTATTAGACGATTGGTTTCTCCGCTCATAGCGGATACAACAACGACAATACTGTCGCCTCGTTCTCGAGCTTTCACAATGTTATCGGCGACATGTCGGATTCGTTCTGTACTGCCTACCGACGTGCCGCCATATTTATGTACGTATAAGGCCATTTCTATTTAGTTCTTATAACTTCTCGTGTTCACGCGGTATGGCGCCGCACCCAATCCGGCACACTTTTCAGCGCCGCATCCAGCATCGCCGGATTAGTCCCTCCTGCTTGGGCCATGTCGGCCCGGCCGCCGCCTTTTCCACCCACCTGAACGGCCACAGCATTAACCAAATCGCCCGCTTTGATTCGAGCGGTCTGATCTTTGGTCACGCCGGCAATTAAGGTTACTTTATTCTCTTTAACCGATCCCAGCACGATCGCCGCACTACCCAGCTTATTCCTGAGCTGATCGACCATATCCCTGAGTTCTTTGGGATCGCTTTCATCCACCTTTGCCGCGAGAACTTTCACCCCATCGATCGATATCGCACGAGAAGCCAGATCGTCTCCAGTGACACTCGCCAGCTTACCTTTCAGTCGCTCCAATTCCTTCTCTAACGAACGGTTTCTTTCAAGAAGCTGGTTCACTTTCTCATCCAAAGCATCCCGCCCAACCTTCATTCTCTCGCTGAGGGATTGCAGGATCCTATCGTTCTTCTCTACCCATTGGACAGCGGCTTCCCCAGTCAAGGCTTCAATTCTCCGAACCCCAGCCGCAACCCCCGTTTCGCTTACGATTTTGAACAACCCGATATCACCAGCGCGCTGGACATGAATTCCACCACACAATTCGGTCGAAAAATCGCCGATTCGAAGGACACGCACGAAATCGCCGTACTTCTCGCCGAACAAAGCCATCGCACCTGCTTTGATAGCCTCGTCCTTCGGCATCATTTCGGCCGAAACGGCATTGTTTGCCCGAATCTGCTCGTTCACCAGGCGTTCGATAGCCTCAAGCTGATCTGCGGTCACTGGCGCAAAATGAGAAAAATCGAAGCGGAGGCGGTCAGGAGCGACCAGTGATCCCTTCTGTATCACGTGCTCCCCAAGAACTTTCCTCAATGCAGAGTGGAGCAAGTGGGTCGCGGAGTGATTACGTGCTATTGCGTTCCGTGCCGCGACATCAACCGTCGCTTCACAATCCAGACCGCGCTTGAACGTTCCTTTCGATACCCGCCCGATATGGAGAATCAAATCGCCGACTTTCTTCTGTGTGTCCAACACTTCGAACAGATTTTCCCCGGCACGGATAGTGCCTCGATCACCGACTTGTCCGCCCGACTCGGCGTAGAACGGCGTTCTTTCTAAGATCAAAATACCTTCTTCGCCAGCTGTTAGCAGCTCTACAGGTTTGCCGTCCTGCAACACCGCTGCAACGCGCGTCTCCTCACGCGAATTCGTGTAACCCGTAAAATCGCAGCGTATGTCGAGATGTACGTCGTGGGAGTAATCAACTCCGAAATGGCTGGCCGCGCGTGCGCGCTCCCTTTGCTCCTCCATCGCTCTCTCGAAACCTTCCATGTCCAGTACCAAGCCATGTTCACGGGCGAAATCAGCCGTCAGGTCGACCGGAAAACCATAGGTGTCATAAAGCAGAAACACCGTGTCGCCAGGAATCGTCTTGCCGCTCATTCCCTTGAGATGAGTCTCAAGAACTTTCATTCCTTGCTCCAAGGTTTCGGCAAAACGCTCTTCTTCCTTCTTTAAAACCTGCTCCACCATCGGCCGAGCCGCAACCAACTCCGGGTAGGCATCGCCCATCTGAGCACACAGCGGTGCGACCAAACGGTAAAAAAAGGTATCTCGCACCCCGAGTTTGTAGCCGTGCCGAATCGCTCTTCGGATAATGCGGCGCAGTACGTATCCGCGCCCTTCGTTGGACGGCAGTACGCCATCTGTAATCAGGAAAGCGCACGAGCGAATATGATCGGCCAACACTCTCAACGAGCTGTTGTCGGTGTTCTCGACTTGCGCGATATCCGCTGCAGCCTTGAGCAGCGCCCTAAAGAGGTCGATATCATAATTGCTGTGTACACCTTGAACGACGGCAGCGATGCGCTCCAATCCCATACCCGTATCGACCGATGGTTTGGGCAAGGGGCTTAATGTTCCGTCTGAAGCACGATCGTACTGCATGAAGACGAGATTCCAGATCTCGATATATCGATCGCCATCCGCGTCAGGCGACCCCGGAGGACCCCCAGGAATCCCTTCGCCGTGATCGTAGAAAATCTCTGTACATGGTCCACAAGGCCCGGTGTCTCCCATGCTCCAGAAATTATCTTTCGAACCGATACGCGCAAAGCGTGCCGGATCGACCCCTATCTCTTTCAGCCAGATCGACTCGGCTTCTTTGTCCTGGTCGAAAACGGTAACCCAGAGCCGTTCCGTCGGCAGTTTCAAAACCCCCGTCAAAAATTCCCAGGCGTAATGGATTGCTTCGCGTTTGAAATAGTCGCCAAAGCTAAAATTCCCCAGCATCTCAAAAAACGTATGGTGGCGCGCGGTGTACCCTACGTTTTCCAAGTCATTGTGCTTGCCGCCAGCCCGAACGCAACGCTGCGCCGAAGCAGCACGTACATATGGACGTTTTTCCCGCCCCAAAAACACATCTTTGAATTGAACCATACCCGCGTTCGTGAACAGCAGAGTAGGATCATCGGCCGGAATCAACGAACTGGAGGGAACGATCGTGTGCTGCCGTTCCTCAAAAAACTTCAGAAAAAGTGAACGCAGTTCTGCGCTGGTCATTTCGCTACTACCGATGGTTTCGTTCTTCTTTTTGGGGCTTATTTGCTTTCAGGCTGTCTTAAGCACTTGAACAAACGTCGGATTTGCTCTGCGTCGAAACCGCGCCTCCGAAGGAAACGCTCCCTGGCGGCACGTTCCTCTATCGAACCCGGAACGGTTTCGCCATATTTTTTGACATAAGTCTTTCGAATCAGCTCATCCCAATCTCGGTCGTTTTCCAACGCTTGATTCACGTCGATGCCGTGTTGTCGCAACTCCTGTCTGATACGGTATGCGCCGTACCCTTTTTCAACGCGACTGTGAGTGAACACCTCGGCGAAACGCCCGTCGCTCTGCAAGCCCTGAGAAGCCAGTTCGGCAATGACTTGCTCCACTACGGTCTCCGAATATCCTTTGCGACAAAGCTTCTGCCTGAGCTCCATGCTACTGTGCTCACGGCGCGACAGATAACGCAGGGCCGCGGATTTTACTGCCCGCAGGGAATCCGAATTATCGCTCAGGCTTCAACCCCCTCGAATGGATCGGATGCAGTGACAGCCCCCGCCACAGCGATATTAGCGAAAGCCTTTTCACGGATCTTGGACTCGATGCTTTCCGCTAGTTCGGGATGCTCTTTCAGGAAATTGCGAGCGTTATCCTTCCCTTGACCAATACGTTCAGATCCGAGGCTGTACCAGGAACCTGATTTCTGCAGAATTCCGTAGGCAACGCCCAAATCGACCAATTCGCCCTCATGGGAAACGCCCTCGCCGTAAAGAATCTCGAAATCGGCATTCTTGAAGGGAGGTGCTACTTTGTTCTTCACAACTTTGACACGGGTCTCATTGCCGACGACCTCGTCGCCGTTCTTGATCGCCCCCAAGCGGCGAATATCAAGACGAACCGAAGCGTAAAACTTAAGCGCGTTGCCACCTGTCGTAGTTTCCGGATTGCCAAACATGACTCCGATCTTCATACGAATCTGGTTGATGAAGATCACCAAGGTGTTTGAGCGCTTGATATTGGCCGTCAATTTCCGCAGGGCTTGCGACATCAATCGCGCCTGAAGCCCGACATGGGAATCACCCATTTCGCCTTCGATTTCCGCTTTTGGCGTCAAGGCCGCCACTGAGTCGATCACGACCACGTCGACGCTACCCGACCGAACCAACATATCGGCGATTTCCAACGCCTGCTCGCCGGTATCCGGCTGCGAAACCAGCAAATCATCCAGATTGACGCCGATCTTTTCCGCGTAAACAGGATCCAACGCATGCTCGGCGTCGACGAACGCCGCTACCCCGCCCTTCTTTTGAGCCTGGGCGATGACTTCGAGTGTCAGAGTCGTTTTGCCGGACGATTCGGGACCGTAGATTTCAACGATACGCCCTCGCGGCAAGCCCCCGCAGCCCAATGCAATATCGAGCGATAGGGAACCTGTGGGAATGACGTCGAGGTCGCGCATTGCGGGGACATCGCCCATCCGCATCACAGCCCCTTTACCAAACTGCTTTTCGATTTGAGAAAGCGCCGCGCTCAGCGCTTTCCTTTTGTTTTCGTCCATTAGCTTGATACTGACTAAACTCTTGTAAATAATTGTTTAATTATCTCACAGACAAGTCATCGGGAATAGCCTGAAAACCCGATAGATTCCAGTTATTGCGTACCCGATACTGAGAGCCCATACGACTGAGATGGGACTCGATCAGACAAAATGAACCCTCGCTCCAACGAATAGGATCGTCGAGAACGCCTGATGAGATACGGCCAGGACGCGCTCTCCTGGCAAGAGTCAGATGCGCTCGATACGGCCTATTCTCCACGACAAACCCGGCTTGCTTGAGCTCGGCCGTTAAACCGCTCGCGAGATTCGCAAGCGCCGCCGGCGTACTTGACGGCGACAGCCAAACAATTTCCCTTTTTGGCCAGAAATCGATTCGGTCCAGTGTAAGCTCAAACGATTGGCCATCGATACCGTCACCAATCCGACAAACCAGTGGCAACTGATCTTCGTTTACTGCCCCTAGAAAAGCCAACGTAATATGAAAATTTTCGGGCTCCACCCATCGGGCTGTAGTCGTTTGCTTCAGCGTCTCGACAAATTGCGCTAACGAAGCGCGGACCGCCTCATCCGGCCAAAGCGCAAAAAACAAACGAAGCGTTTTAATCCCGACAGACATCAAGAATACCTTGAAGCGCGACTTCCACAGCTTGCCGCCTGACCTGACGCCGATCACCTCCGAACTGCCTGCGTTGCACGCGACATACGCCATCGCGCCGCCGCCAGGCAAACCAGACGGTACCTACCGGCTTGTCGGGCGTGCCACCGGTCGGTCCGGCGATTCCACTGACGGCCACCGAGATATCCGCTGCACTGTAATCCAAGACGCCCGCTGCCATGGCAAGAACCGTTTCGCCGCTGACCGCACCGTGAATCTGGATAGTCTCGCCCGGTACACCCAACAATTCACACTTCGCCTGATTGCTGTAAGTAACGAATCCTCGATCAAACCAGGCGGAACTTCCGGGCACGTCGGTGATACACTGGGCGACCCACCCGCCGGTACAAGATTCGGCCACGGCCAACACTCTTCCCTGAAGCTTCAAGACTCTCCCGACCTCGCCCGCTAACGCGTATAAAGCGTCGTCTTCCGCCATGCGCTCGCCATTTGTTCAATCGCGGACCGCTATTCTATCCGATAAACTACTCCGATGACCGATCAAACGACCACTCTCTCCAAACACACCCCCTTGATGCAGCAGTACTTGCGCATCAAGGCCGAACACCCCGAACAGCTTCTCTTCTTCCGCATGGGGGATTTTTACGAACTGTTCTACGAGGATGCCCGTAAAGCCGCTCAACTCCTAGACATTACCCTGACCTCCCGCGGCGAATCTGCCGGGGAACGCATACCGATGGCAGGTGTTCCTTACCACGCCGTTGATGGGTATCTGGCACGATTGATCAAACTCGGCGAGTCTGTCGCTATCTGCGAACAGATCGGCGATCCGGCTACATCCAAGGGTCCCGTCGAACGCAAGGTCGTTCGTATCGTCAGTCCCGGCACGGTGACTGAAGAGGCTTTGTTAGAAGATCGCAAAGAGAATCTATTGGTCGCCATCACCCAGGTCGACGAGTTTTTCGGCATCGCCGCCTTAGACCTGGCGGGTGGACGATTCACTGTGCAGCAGGTCAAGGGATTGGAGCGTTTGACGGGCGAATTGGAACGCCTGAACCCGTCAGAATTGCTCATTAGCGAAAGCTGGTCACCACCATCGATCGTAGCTGCCCGGCGCGGAATTACCCGGCGACCGCCCTGGCATTTTGACCCTGAGAGCGCGCGCCACAGATTACTGCATCAGTTCAAGACTCAGGATTTAACCGGTTTTGGCTGCGAAGATTTGCCCGCTGCCATCGCTGCCGCTGGGTGCTTGCTTCAATATGTTCAGGAGACCCAAAAAATCGCTCTGCCCCACATTCAGGGTTTACGCACGGAAACCGGCGAGGAGAGCATCGTCCTGGACGCCGCGACCCGCCGCAATTTGGAACTGGATTACCACCCGTCAGGTCAGGTCAGTCTTACCCTCTTCGGCGTCATGGACCGAACTACAACAGCAATGGGCGGACGTCTGCTGCGGCGTTGGCTGCATAACCCCTTGCGCGACCACCGTACCCTTAACCGGCGTTACGAAGCCATAGCAGCGCTTCTCAGAGATGGCGGATATGTATCCATTCGCAATGTACTAGCATCGGTCGGTGACATCGAACGTATCGCTGCCCGAATTGCCCTCAAGTCCGCGAGACCTCGGGATCTCGTGGTTCTGCGAGCTTCTTTGGAAACACTGCCCGAAATTCTAGCGCTGATCGAGAACCTGGAGAGCGATCTCCTTTCAGATATACGACAGCGGATTCGAGAGCAACCTGAACTTTGCGAACTTTTGCGACGCGCGATCGTAGAGAACCCGCCCATGCTGGTCCGCGATGGGGGCGTTATCGCCGAAGGTTACCATCCGGAGTTGGATGAACTACGCAGCCTTAGCCAAAACACGGAACGTTTCCTGCTCGAACTGGAGCAACGGGAACGCCTACGAACCGGACTACCCAACTTGAAGGTCGGCTACAATCGCGTGCAGGGCTTCTATCTCGAACTCTCGCGCACGCAAGCCGACAAGGTTCCGGCCGACTATATCCGGCGCCAAACCTTAAAAGGAGTCGAACGCTATATCACGCCAGAACTAAAAGCCTTTGAGGACAGAGTACTGAGCGCACGGGAACGTTCTCTAGCTTTTGAGAAGGCCCTTTACGATGAACTTCTGGATCTTCTCACCGGTCATCTGGCAACCCTGCAGGCCTGCGCATCAGGCCTTTCAGAGCTAGACGTCTTAGCGAATCTAGCGGAGCGCGCAGAAAGCCTGAATCTCACCATGCCCGTTTTAGTTCAGGAGCCCGGCATTCGGATCACGGGCGGGCGACATCCCGTCGTCGAAACTGTTTCCGACACACCGTTCGTTCCCAACGATTTGGAGCTTCATGCCGATCGCCGCATGCTCATTATCACGGGCCCTAACATGGGCGGAAAATCCACTTATATGCGGCAAACGGCGCTCATCGTGTTAATGGCACACATTGGGAGCTACGTCCCTGCGGATGCGGCGGTGATAGGCCCTATCGATCGGATCTTTACCCGTATTGGGGCTTCCGACGATTTGGCCAGCGGCCGATCGACCTTTATGGTCGAGATGACCGAAACCGCAAACATCCTCCACAATGCGACATCCTCAAGTCTGGTTCTGGTGGACGAGATCGGCCGCGGGACCAGCACCTTTGACGGCCTGTCCCTCGCCTGGGCGACAGCCGATTACCTCGCAAGAAATGTCCGAGCATTCACCCTTTTCGCCACTCATTATTTCGAATTGATTACCTTGGCCGACGAGTGCTCCGGAGTACACAACGTTCACTTGGATGCGATTGAACATGGCGATGGAGTTGTGTTCCTTCACGCCGTGAAGGAAGGACCTGCCAATCAAAGCTATGGATTACAAGTAGCCGCTCTGGCCGGCGTGCCGAAAGCGGTGATCGACAGTGCTCGCAAGAAGTTGATGGCTCTCGAAAAGCAGACGTATGCGGAACACCGAAGCGAAGCTCAGCAATTCGACCTCTTTATGAATGCCGAGCCTCACCCCGCCTTGGATCTGCTAAGAACGATTAAACCCGAGGAAACAACGCCCAAACAGGCCTTAGATTTACTGTTCGCCCTAAAGGCATTGACCCGCTGAGGCAAAACCGCGGGGCAAAGTCCGTCTGCCTTATTACTCGCTCTCTTGAGCGAGAATCTTGGCCAATTGGCCGGCAGGTACATATCCCGGCAGTATGTTGCCCTTTTCGGTGACGAGCATGGGCGTTCCCGTCGCGCCCATTTGGGTTCCCAACGTGAGGTGCTGGTCTACGGGATTATCGCACTGCCGGTTTTCGACCGCCTCACCTCGCTTGGCCTTCGTCAAAGCTGTATTGCGATCGTCCGCACACCATACCGATACCGCTTTTTTATACGACTCCGATCCTTCGCCGGCGCGCGGAAAGAAGAGATAACGGATCTCAATGCCTTCCGACAGGTATTGGTCGATCTCGGAATGCAGCTTGCGGCAGTACCCGCAATCGATGTCCGTAAATACATACAGCGAGTGTTTCGAAGTCTTGGGCTTGAACACGATCATGTTGTCCAAACCGACTTTCTTCAAGGAACTGACGCGAGCGCCGGCTAGTTTGCTCTCCGTCAAATCCTCACGCGCTTTAATATCGATCATCGCTCCCTGAAACAAATACCGGCCATCCTCAGAAACATAAAACAGCTTCGGTCCGACGACAACCTCGTAGAGGCCCGACATCGGCGACGGCGTAATTGAATCCGGCTTGACTCCCGGAAGCACTTCCTTTAATGCCTGCTCGATGGCTTTGCTATCGGCCTGGACCGGCTCAAAAAATAAGGCCGTCATGCCCAATATTGCGATGCCCCAATATTTCTTCATAGGTGTATCCGTGGGTAACTTCGGTTTCGAATCAGGTAAGCAAACGCTCGATGTCGAGTATGAATGCGAGACTCATCAAAGACAACAGAATAAACAAGCCGATTTGTTGAAAGAAGGCTTGAGTCTGCTCCGATACCGGACTGCCCTTGACCGCTTCGATCAAGTAAAACAGGAGATGACCACCATCGAGCACCGGAATCGGCAGCAAATTCAACACGGCCAAGCTGACACTGACAATGGCGAGAAACTTAAGAAACTGATTGAAGCCGATGCTGGCCGATTTTCCGGCATATTGAGCAATGCTAATCGGGCCGCTAAGATTTTCGATGCCCGCCCTGCCGACCAGCATCCGCCCCACCATCTTCAAAGTCAGTACGGAGTAATCGACGGTTTTTTCAACCGCAGCCACGAACGCCGGAAGTACCCCCAAGCGATAATCTATTTGCATGTCATCAACAAGCTGCTCCGGAATCTGGACCGCGGCACCAATCCGCCCGATACGACCTTCTTCCGATTCGACAGGTACCGGGGTTATCGAACGCGATAGACGTTGGCCACCACGATCCACAACCACTTCGAGCGTAGAGCCGGGATGGGCACGCACGTAGTCGACCCATTCCCGCCATGTTCGGATCGCGTTGCCATCCACACTGACCAGCCGGTCACCGGACTGCAACCCGGCCTCATCTGCCGCACCACCCGGCTCAACCCTATCGATGACCGGCGGAAGATCAGGCTCCCAGGGGCGCAATCCCAGCTGCTGGTACAAGCGATTCGGATGCTGAAGGAGTTCCTCCGGGACGGTCAGAGTCCGCTCCAATTGCTCGCCATCCTTGGTTTTCACCACTACGGATATGGCCTCAGTTTCCATGACACGTTCCAGCAGTTCGCCGATGGCATGATTCCAGGTCGGCGTGGTTTTACCAGCGATAGCCACGATCTCGTCGCCTTCCTCAAACCCGGCCTGGGCCGCCAAGGAGTTGCTGGTCACCGGTCCCAAGATGGGGCGTATTCCGGTTTCACCGATCATGAAAACCGCCCAGTAAATCAGGATCGCCAGAATGAAATTGAAAAACGGCCCCGCGAATACGATCGCCACCCGACGAATCAGCGGCTGGCGATTGAATGCGTAGGGCAGATCGGCCGGTGCGACCGCGCCTTCCCGCTCATCCACCATCTTCACGTAGCCGCCAAGGGGAAGTGCCGCTACGGTAAACTCGGTGCTTTCGGGCGTTCTCTGCCGACGCCAGAGAATTTTCCCGAATCCCAACGAAAACCGTAGGACCTTGACCCCCAATCTCCGTGCCGCCCAATAATGGCCGAACTCGTGAAAAGCAATTAGGATCGTTAACGCGACGATGAAGTAGAAAAGCGTATGCAGGAGCGAAAACATGGGAGCCTTAACGTTCCGCTAACCGATTAACATACGACTCGGCCGCTAAGCGAGCGATGCGGTCCGCTTCTAGAACGGCCTCGATGGTATCGGCCGGCTCCGGCGCAATAGTGGTCATACAATGTCTGATGATCTCCGGAATATGGGTGAACCGTATCTTAAGATCCAGGAACGACGCGACCGCGACTTCATTCGCGGCATTTAGAACGGCCGGCATCGTTCCGGCCGCGCGCACGGCTTCATAAGCCAAACTCAAGCACGGGAACCGTGCTTCGTTCGGTGCTTCGAAATCCAACTGTCTGACAGCGAATAAATCGAGAGGTTCCGCTCCCGACTCAAACCGCTTCGGCCAAGCCAAGGCATGAGCGATAGGGATGCGCATATCGGGACTACCCATTTGCGCCAGCAGCGTTCCGTCAACGTACTCGACTAGCGAATGAATGACGCTTTGCCGGTGAACGACGACTTGCACGCGCTCGGGCGGCATGTTGAACAACAAACATGCCTCGATCACTTCCAATCCCTTGTTCATCATAGTAGCGGAATCAACGGAAATTTTCCGCCCCATGACCCAGTTAGGATGGGCCACGGCCTGATCCGGCGTCACATCATCCAATTCATCTAGAGCGGTACGCAAAAAAGGACCGCCAGAGGCAGTGAGCAAAATCCGCCGGACTCCGGAAGCCGATTGTCCGGCTTTATAGTCAGCGGGCATACACTGGAATATGGCATTGTGCTCGCTGTCTATAGGCAGCAATTTGGCGCCCGATTTAGCGATTTCAGCCATGAAAAGCTGGCCGGACATCACCAACGCCTCTTTGTTCGCCAGGAACACTGTCTTGCCTGCCCGCGCCGCTGCCAACGTGGGCAGTAGTCCGGCCGCTCCGACGATGGCGGCCATGACACAATCCACCTCGGGCAGCACGGCCACGTCTTCCAGGGACTTTGCGCCGCTTAACACTTGAATGCGCGGCAAACCTGCCGCGCTCAAACGCGCTCTCAACTCCTCCGCCTGGGGCTCTCCGCGCAAGACGACATACGGCGGATGAAAACGCAGGCACTGTTCGTAAAGACGATCCAGATTGTTGTTGGCGGTAAGCGCCACGACTCGGTAGAGGTCTGGGTGCCTAGCCACTACGTCGAGTGTGTTGACGCCGATAGAGCCCGTCGAACCAAGAATGCAGATGCCTTTCATCTTAAGGAGCCCCTTCATCCAAAGGCGCCCCCTCCTTGTTTACTTGATTTCCTTCCGTATCCGCCTCGCTTGCCATCCCCTCCTCATCCGTTATTTCTTCGTATTCGTGGAGCACCGTCGCGCCCGGACTCTCCGCGACCATATCCTGGGGAATTACCACACTCGCTTCCAACCCAGCCGCCAAAAATATGCCCAACACCAGCGAACCGGCGTAAAAAACCGAAACCGCTGCCAGCAAGCTGTCGATGCGGTCGAGGACTCCGCCGTGCCCGGGCAAGATAGCGCCACTGTCTTTTACCCCGCGAACACGCTTCGCGAGACTTTCGAAAAGATCTCCGCAAACGGACACCGCCACCGTAAACAAAGACAGGAAAACGAAGTCTGCAAGCGAAATCGCTTCGAGTTTCATGAAAATTCCCACCGCTGTCGCCAATATCGCGGTAACGAACAAAGCCCCGTAAACGCCCTCCACCGTTTTGCCGGGGCTGATTGGTTCCAGCAACTTGGTATGCCCCCAACGTTTGCCCACGAAATAGGCCGCAGCGTCAGCCGACCAAATAAGTAGTACCAAATAAAGAACTTGTTCTTGGTGAAAATTCAACCGCAACCAGACCATCAGGATCCAACCGGTGACGAGCACGAATAAACCGGCTGCCAACTTTGCGAAAAGCGGATATTTGATCTTAACCAAACGCTCGGGCATCCGGCGGAATGCGATTCCCCACAGAAACCACCAGCCCACCACCGACCAATAAAACCAACCCGGTAACTCGCCCGGTGCCCAGTAGATGGCAAAATATCGCGCGGCGAGCAGAAGAACGAGTACGAGGCCAACGAAACCGAGACGCGCCGGTAGATGATAGAGCCCCGAGAGATTCGCCCACTCCCAGGCACCAGCCAGGATGATCGCGCCCCAAAAAACTGCAAAACCGCCAATTGGCAGAAACCAAATTGCGGCGATGACAAGCGGCCCCAGGAGCAAAGCCGTGATGACCCTATTTTTCAGCATGAGTGTCTCGTAGATGCCAAATTAACGGAATTCATTTGTCTTAGGGCAAACGTTCTCCAAAACCAGATCCTCGACCTGCTCACTGGTATATCCGAAGCGGCGTTGTCGGCGGGCATAGTCTTTCAACGCTAGTTCGAGTGACTGGTCGTCAAAATCCGGCCACAAGGCCGGCGTAAAATAGAGTTCGGTGTAAGCCATCTGCCACAGCAAGAAGTTGCTGATACGCTGTTCGCCGCCGGTACGAATGAAAAGATCGGGCTCCGGTAAGTCCGCCAGCGCCAGATGGGATTCGAAGCAGTGCGTGTCAATGTCTTCCGGGCGTAGATCCCCTTGCGCTACTCGTTTTGCCAGTGCGCGAGTGGCCTGCAGAATATCCCAACGGCCGCCGTAATTCGCGGCAATAGTTAGATTCAACTGAGTATTTTCGCCAGTGAGCCGTTCGGCCTCTGAAATCCTCTCCTGCAGTGCAGGCGAAAACGCCCGACGATCCCCGATCACTCGGAGTCGCACACCGTTCTCGTGAAGTTTCTCGGTTTCCCGCTCCAAGGTTGTCAAGAATAATTCCATGAGCAGGGAAACTTCTTGTGGCGGGCGGCGCCAATTTTCGCTGCTGAATGCGAACAGAGTAAGGGCTTCGATCCGGCGCTTTAGGCAGTGCTCGATGACTTTTCGCACAGCTGCAACACCAGCGCGATGTCCGGCCGTACGTGGCAAAAGACGCTTTTTCGCCCAGCGGCCATTGCCATCCATAACGATAGCGATATGGCGGGGCAGCCGGTCATCATCGGCAGGGACAGCGGACACTTCCATATTTGGGTTCCAAACGGATCATCATTATGGACAACGAGGCGCCTCACCGCTCCTGATCGAAGCCGGGCTAGCCGGGGCACCATCGAATATCGATTGATAGTAAACGGCGAAAAAGTCGAACTCGGACGCGAAGCGACCGCTCAAATTGCCAATAAGTCCGCTTCCTTTTCGCTGAGCAAGGCGTCGACGTCTTTAATGTACTGGTCGGTCAATTTTTGAATTTGCTCTTGACTGCGGCGTTCTTGGTCTTCCGAGATCTGTTTTTCCTTCAACGCTGCCTTGAGCTCATTATTGGCGTCCCGCCGAATATTGCGAATCGCTACCCGCGCATTCTCCGCTTCCTGGCGCACAACTTTGATCAGATCGCGTCGCCGCTCCTCGGTAAGCGGCGGCATAGGCACGCGTATCACCGATCCCGCTGTCGACGGATTCAAACCCAAGTCGGACGTCCTGATCGCCTTTTCGATCACTGGAACCATACTGCGTTCCCACGGGGTCACGGTCAGCGTACGAGCATCTTCGACCGCGACGCTAGCGGCTTGCGTCAATGGCACTTCGTTGCCGTAGTAAGACACCGTAATGTGATCCAAGAGACTGGGATGAGCACGACCTGTTCTGATCTTCGCAAGCTCGTGCTTGAGCGCCTCGACACTTTTCTTCATTCGTTCCGTAGTCCGTTTTTGAATATCGTCGATCATGGTTACTTACCGGTTTTGAATTAAGGATCCAATATCTTCGCCCAGGACCACACGCATAACGGCACCTGGCTCGAACACATTCATCACCCTCAGCGGCATATTATGGTCGCGACACAACACCAGTGCCGTAGCGTCCATGACATTGAGGCGTTGGTCCAAAGCCTCGTCGTAGGTCAGCCGAGGGTAGAACCGCGCATTGGGATCCTTGAGAGGATCCGCCGAATAAACCCCCTCAACCTTAGTGGCCTTGATCAACAACTCAGCGTTGATTTCGATGGCGCGGAGACTTGCCGCCGAGTCCGTCGTAAAAAACGGGTTGCCGGTTCCTGCCGCAAAGATCACGACCCGTCCTTTCTCAAGATGTCTCACGGCTCGACGGCGAATGTAATCCTCGCAAATTTGATTGATTTTCAAGGCCGACATGACGCGTACAGGCTGCCCGAGATTCTCCAGAGCGTCTTGCATGGCAAGAGCATTAAGGACTGTCGCCAGCATGCCCATGTAATCGCCGGTGACTCGATCCAAGCCCTCCGATGCCTTTTCGGAACCACGTATGATATTGCCCCCTCCGATGACCAGCCCAATCTGGACACCGATTCGGCATAAATCGTTTATCTCAAGCGCCAGACGTTTAACCGTCTGTGGGTCGATCCCACTTCCCTGGTCCCCCATAAGCGCCTCGCCGCTCAGCTTCAACAGAATCCTGGAATATCTAGGCGCGCCCATCGGTTCAACTCTTATGTCATCGATTATGTAATCCACGAAACCCAGCGAAGGCACCAAGAAAACACCTCCGCCGGGCTGCCGGCAATCCCTGGTTAGGTGTTGCGAACCTGTGCCATCACTTCTTCCGCAAAATTGCTTTCCGTCTTTTCGATACCTTCGCCGACCTCGAAGCGGACGAAGCGCCCGACGCTCGCTCCACGACTGCTCAGCAATTTACCCACGGTCTGATCCGGGTCTTTGACGAAGGGCTGACCTAGCAAAGTCACTTCTCCGATGAACTTTCGGAGCTTGCCCTCTACCATTTTCTCCACGATGTTAGCTGGCTTCCCCTCGGCTTCGGCCTGAGCCTTGGCGATTTCACGCTCCTTAGCAAGCGTTTCCGGAGGCACACCCTGCTCATCTACGCATAGCGGATTGCTGGCGGCGATATGCATAGCAATATCCCGTCCTAATTCCTGATCACCGCCGATCAACTCAACCAAAACGCCAATCCGGGTCCCGTGCAGATAACTCGCGATAATCCCCTTTTCCGAAACGATGCGGTCAAACCTACGAACATTGATGTTCTCTCCGATCTTGGCAATCAACGCCCGTCGCGTGTCTTCCACGCTGGAACCGGTAGACGGGATGACCGTAGCGAGCAATTGCTCGAGCGACCCCACGTTGGAGTCCAATGCCGTTTGCACAATGTTATCCGCAAATTGCACGAAATCATCGCCCTTGGCGACGAAATCGGTTTCGCAGTTGACTTCGACGATCACTGCGCGTTTGTTATCAGCGCTCGTCTTTACCGAAATCCTACCTTCGGCGGCGACACGGCCGGCTTTCTTATCTGCTTTCGCAAGCCCCGCTTTCCGCATCAATTCCACCGCGGCTTCCATATCGCCATTGGCTTCTTGCAACGCCTTTTTGCATTCCATCATCCCCGAACCGGTACGTTCGCGGAGTTCCTTCACCATTGCGGCAGTGATATTCATTGACCAAACCTCATCTTCGATTGCTTATCATTGCTCTTTCAAGCAATTACGCTTATGAAAACGCCCCCTGAAGGAGGCGTTTCGAACATTTTCAGGCGCGGGCGGTAGGGCGGGCATCCCTATTCGGCATGAGCGTCAACCGCTTCCGCAGCGGAGTCCGAACTCGTCTCGGCATTCGACTCCATTTCTACAAATTCGTCCTCTCCTCCCGCAAAGTCCAAGCTGTGGGCCTTGCCTTGCAAGATGGCCGTCGCGGCGCTCTGCGCATACAGCTGAACAGCTCGAATCGAGTCGTCGTTGCCCGGTATGATGTAGTCGATGCCGACCGGACTGTTATTGGTATCGACTATGCCGACGACCGGAATACCTAGTTTTTTCGCTTCGTTGACGGCATTTTTTTCATAACCGACATCCATGACGAACAACACGTCCGGAAGCCGATCCATATCGCGAATGCCGCCCAGACTATGCTGCAGCTTTTCCAGCTCGCGCATCATGCCTAGGGCTTCCTTTTTGTTAAATCGCTGCAAACGCCCGTCGTCTCGCATCGCTTCCAGCTCTTTCATGCGAGCAATCGATTGCTTGATCGTCTTGAAATTGGTGAGCATTCCGCCCAGCCATCGATAATTGACGTACGGCATACCGCAGCGCTTGGCTTCTTCCTCGATGACCTTGCGCGTCGTTCTCTTGGTGCCGACGAAAAGAATTCTGCCTCTGTTGGCCGCCTGCTGCTCAAGGTACTTCATAGCCTCCTCGAACAGCGGCAAGGTCTTCTCCAAATTGATAATATGGATATTGCTCCGCGCACCGAAAATGTACGGAGCCATCTTGGGATTCCAATAGCGCGTCTGGTGACCGAAATGTACGCCGGCCTCCAACATTTGGCGCATGGTGACGTTCGACATTCAAATCTCCTGGTAGATGTCTGCCAGCTTGAGCCGGCTATGGGTTGAGCCTCCACGCATCCCGACCGGCGACCAAATCACCGGGAATTGGCACCCCGCCGACCGTGACGATGCGTGTGTGTTATTGCGAAAAATAGCAGCGCTTTATACCATAACGAGATTTATTCAACAATCCGACTCTGTTCCCACACCTTTCCTCGACCGAGCGCCACGTGAACCAACCCAAATCTCGCGATGAGCATCATCCTTAAAACGCCTGCCGAAATCGAGAAAATGCGTGTCGCTGGTCGACTCGCCGCACAAGTATTGGAAATGATTGAGCCATTCGTGGTTCCCGGAATAACCACCGAAGAGCTTGATCGGATCTGCCACGACTATATCGTCGACGTGCTGAAAGCCGTTCCGGCTCCGCTAAATTACAAAGGGTTTCCCAAATCCATCTGCACCTCGGTGAACCATCAGGTGTGCCACGGCATACCCGGCCCGAAGAAACTGAAAAGCGGCGACATCATCAACATTGACATCACCGTGATCAAGGACGGCTACCATGGGGACACCAGCAAGATGTTTCTCGTCGGCGAAGTGTCCATTCGGGCGAAGCGCCTAGTCAAGGTCTGTCAGGAAGCCATGTACCTCGGGATTCAGCAAGTCCGTCCCGGCGGGCGACTAGGCGATATCGGCTTTGCCATTCAGCGGCATGCGGAATCTCACGGCTATTCAGTCGTGCAGGAATTCTGTGGGCATGGTATCGGCCGGAGTTTTCACGAGGACCCGCAGGTGCTCCACTATGGTAAGCCGAATACCGGAATAACGCTGGAACCGGGTATGATTTTCACCGTCGAACCCATGATCAATCTCGGTAAACGCTACGTGAAAATACTTCCGGACGGATGGACAGCCGTGACCAAGGACCACAGCCTGTCTGCCCAGTGGGAGCACACGGTTTTGGTCACCGAGGATGGCTACGAAATCCTCACCCTGCGTCAAGAAGAGGCACACACGATTGAAAACGGCCGACTCAAACTCGCCGGCTTATAACGATCTCCTATCGTCCGCCGAGCGCATCAAGTCGCTCAGGGAACTTATTCAGCAGAATAACTCGAACCTAACCGAGCGCTTCCACGCCGGCATCCCGGCCGCCGAACTCATTCGGGCGCGCTCCGATTTCATGGATGAGCTCTTAGGAGCGTGCTGGAACCATTTCCTCGGACCCGATGCCGAACGACTTGCCCTCATCGCCGTAGGTGGTTACGGCAGACGCGAACTGCATCCTCACTCCGATATCGACGTTTTGATTCTCCTCGATTTTCACGGCAGCGGCGCCGATCAAAGCGAAGAACCGCGCTGCCGGCAGGGCTTGGCCGATTTTTTCAATTTACTCTGGGACATCGGACTCAAGCCCGCTCACAGTGTCCGTACGGTCGACGAGTGCGTGGAACAGGCCAGGCAGGACCAGACCGTCATCACCAATCTGATGGAATCCCGTCTGCTCTGCGGCTCTTCGACACTGTTCAAAGAGCTGTGGGCACGCATCGGTCCTGAGCATATCTGGCCGTCGCAGGAATTCTTCGAAGCCAAGATGGCCGAACAGGCGGCCCGTTACGCCAAATACCACGACACCGCCTACAATCTCGAGCCGAATATCAAAGAAGGCCCAGGCGGCCTGAGAGATATCCAAATCATCGGCTGGATCATCAAGCGCCATTACAACGTCTCAAACCTGAACGACCTACTGCTGCACGGCTGGCTGACCGAAGCCGAATACGCCGAACTTACACAGGCCCAACACTTCCTCTGGCAACTGCGCTTTGCCCTCCATACATTGACCGGGCGTTGCGAAGACCGCCTGCTGTTCGAATATCAGAAGGATCTGGCCCGCCAATTCGGATATCAGGACCCGGATATCAATGAGGCCGTCGAGCAATTCATGCAGCGTTATTTCCGCACCGTCATGGGCCTCGAACGGCTAAACGAAATGCTGCTACAACTGTTCAAGGAAGCCGCATTACACCGCGACGAGGACGCCGTCATACTCCCAATAAACCGGTATTTCCAGGCAGTCAACAATTACATTGAGGCGTTGCACCCGAATGTCTTTCGGGAGCAGCCCTTGGCCTTGTTGCAAATTTTTCTGCTACTGCAGCAAAACGCAACCTTGTTAGGCATACGCGCCGCCACCATCCGGCTAATCCGTCAGCATCTCTATCTGATCGACGAGAACTTCCGCCGAAATCCCGAAGCCTGCCGACTCTTTATGGAAATCCTGCGTCAGCCGGGCGGCATCACACATCAACTGAGGCGGATGAACCGCTACGGGATTCTGGCGGCGTATCTTCCAGCCTTCGGCCGCGTCGTCGGCCGCATGCAATACGATCTCTTCCACGTTTACACGGTCGACGAGCACACGCTCTTTGTCGTCCGCAATCTCAGACGATTCGCACTCGAAAAACATAGAGCCGAACACCCCCTCTGCAATGAAATTTTCCAGATCATCGAAAAACCGGAACTCCTTTACATTGCAGGCTTGATGCACGATATCGCCAAGGGCAGCGGTGGCGATCATTCCATCGTCGGTGCAGCGATCGCCGAGGATTTTTGCCAACGCCACGAGATCGGTCCCCGGGATACCAAACTCGTGAAATGGTTGGTTCAGAACCACCTGCTCATGTCGATGACGGCTCAGCGCAAGGACATTAGTGATCCTGACGTCATTCACGAGTTCGCCACTGCCGTCGGAGACCAGGATACGCTGAATTATCTCTATCTCCTGACCGTCGCTGACATTCGCGCCACCAACCCAAACCTGTGGAATTCGTGGAAAGACGCTCTGCTCAAGGAACTCTACCTCACCGCACGCTGGGCATTCCGCCGGGGACTCGCAAAGCCGCTCGAACAACAGGAAAAGATCAACGCGGTCAAGACGGAAAGCCGCGCCTTGTTGAGGCGCTTGGGCATCAGCGACCGGACCATCGACAAAGTATGGCAAACGGTCAACGACGAATATTTTCTGCGCTACTTGGCAGAGGAGATCGCTTGGCACACGGTGGCGATTAGTGCCTGTAAGCCGGGAGACCTACCCTTAGTCCTACTGCGCCCGGTCAGCCAGCGGGGGAGCGCGGAGATTTTCCTGTACGCGAAGGACCAGGATTTCATTTTCGCCTACAGCACGGCGGTCCTGGACCAGCTCGGTCTGACCGTCTTCGACGCCAAAATCGTCACCTCCGCCGATGGCTATGTGTTGAACAGCTACCACGTGCTCGAACAGACAGGGGAACCGATCGACGATCACCTGCGGCAAACCCAGATCTGCAGCCGGCTGCGCGCATGTCTGCTCCAGCCGAGCTGCGCACCGCTTCGTGTTCACCGGCGCGAACCTCGTCAAATCAAACATTTTACGGTGCCGACTCAAATCTATTTTCATGAGGACCCGCAAAACCGTTATTCGATTCTGGAACTGGTCGCCACCGATCGCCCCGGTCTACTGTCGAAGGTCGGCCAAGCTTTCTTGCAATGCGAAGTGCGCCTTTACAATGCGAAAATTTCCACTATCGGCAGCCGCGCCGAGGACATTTTCTACATCACCGATCAACAGGATCACCCACTAAGCAGTGAGCGCCAAAAGCGCCAGCTGAGCGAAGCGATCATCGCACTTGTCGGGACAAGTTGAGCCCGTTTTTCCTATCGTATCCGACTAAAACCGCACTTGGGTATTTTCGACAAGAACTCGTGTTATGCTTGCCGCGACTGGTGAATGGAACATCCTTTTTGGACGCTTGTTTCCAAGCATTATCGGAGGATTAAGCCATGCCGACGGTTGCGGATCCACTACTCGAAAATTGGTATCAAGACACCGAGACCGGAAGATCGTTTCGCGTCGTCGCAGTGGACGAGGATAACGACACCATTGAAATTCAGTATCTCAACGGCGATCTCGGTGAATTCGATTTCGCCTCTTGGTACGAGTCGCCGTTCGTGCCGATCGACCCCCCTGAGGACTGGAGCGCCCCGTTCGACGACGTGGAAATGGATGACCTCGGTTACACCGATGCGGATTTACATGAGCCCGCTCAGCGGGATCTCACGTTGGACGATTTTCTAGACCAAGAAGACGAGTACTGATTTCGGCCTAGGTCCATCGGTATCGAAATCGCCGATGATCATCACAATTCAGAAAACGCCGTGTAACGCTCCATGAGTCCGAAAGTCTCGGCCACCGGTTTGCAGGTGAGATAACCTCGGTGAACATTCACGGCCTTGGCTAATCCCGGATTGTCCCGCAGCGCCGCCAAGCCCTGGCTAGCCAACGACAGGATATACGGAAAGCTTGCCTCAGTGAGCGCAATTGTCGATGTCCTGGGATACGCCCCCGGCATGTTAGTCACGCAATAATGGATGACGCCGTGTTTCACATAAACCGGTTTTGAGTGCGTTGTAGGCCGTGATGTCTCCACGCACCCCCCCTGATCGATGCTGACATCGACGATCACGGAACCGGGCTGCATCGATCGGACCATATCTTCGGTCACTACGTAATCCGCCCTGGCACCATGCCGCAATACCGCGCCGATGACTAGATCGGCTTCGCACGCATGGCGTGCGACAGCGTCCGGTTCCGCTACAAAAAAAGCGATATCGTCCGCGATTTCACGCCGTATCCGCTCGCCCTTGGCCTTGTCGATCCCGGCAACCGAAACCTCAGCCCCGAGTCCCCAGGCTGTTTGAGCGGCGTGATAAGCCACGACGCCGTCGCCAACAATCAAGACTCGCCCGTGGCGCATTCCCAAAACCTTACCGAGCTGAACGCCCCTGCCGCCGTTAAATTCCGCCAGATAATAGCCGCCAATCAACGCCGCCATGTTGCCCGCAACGGCGCTCATAGGCGCGAGAATCGGAAGTCGGCCGAGCTCGTCCTCTAGTGTTTCGTAAGCCACGGCCGTAGTGCCGCGTTCCAGCAGAACCTCGGTGAGTGAGCGGGGAGCCCCGGCCAGATGGAAGAAGGTAAACACGATTTGATTTCGGAGGTAGGCGTACTCCGATTCGATAGGCTCCTTGACCTTGAGAACCAAATCGGCATCCCACGCATCCTTCACCCCGCCAATACGGGCACCCGCCCGAAGGTATTCGTCATCTTTGAATCCGGAACCAAGTCCAGCATTCGTTTCAACGACAACCTCGTGCCCTGCCTCGACGAGTACCGATACGTGGCGCGGCGTCAGTGCGACGCGGTTTTCGTTGTCCTTGATCTCTTTGGGTACTCCGACTCTCATGGCAGTGCGCGCCTCAACGGATCTCGAAATTTCTAAACGATTGTATACGCTTGGAGCAACCATGCTCATAACGGCTTCGGCCGATACCAGGACCGGCCGTAACCGACACTACGATCTTCCGCTTGCAGCCGCTCACCTCGTGCTTAACGGTCGACCGCGCGATACGGCGATGCACGGCGGCATTGCCACCCGCCCAAAGCGAGCAATATCCCAAACTCGATTGTTTTATCGTGCGCGAGGCGAAAGTCCCTGTCTCCGCCTCATTACGAGCGTGCTCATTCGCGCCGGCACGCGAATGAGAGATCGTAAAGACTCCGGTTGCCGTCAATCACCCGCGCCTCTCGACAACCAGCTTAAGACACTCCTGACGCCATTGGCAATCATGTTCCCGGCAAGACATACGATTTTCGGACAAAAAACATGCGGCCTTGCCTCTAGCGCGTTGAATTGCCCACACGAGTTGTTTTTCTGTACGGAAATATTCCAAATCCCGGATACCCTCGTGACGGGCGATATCCAAAAGCTCCGCAGCGATCATCGACCTCTTCTTGGTTTAAAAGCATAAAAAAAGATGGCGCGATTCTGCGCCTTCACGTCCTTGGGCCTGAATTTGTCGATTTATGGTGCCTAATTCTCCTTTCTAGCTTGAATGAAACATTCGTCCCGCCATAAACAACCGTATTGGTCGCAAATCGCATCGCGAGCCGTACCGAAACAATCGAAATTTCCTTCAACAATCTGAATCCTTCGGATCAGATCCCGCTTACTCAGACGGCCTGGAGCCACGCCCATACGTCTAGCGATCGCGCGAACTTCATCAACACGCATAACGAACCTCCTCCGATGATCGACTCAACTCTGAGATATCAATTTGACGAATGCGTTACGGCGACGGTGCCGGCCAGGAGAAAGCCCGGCCGGCAAGCGTCTTACGATCATCAAAGCAACATGCGTGCCGCATAATCGGCGGCACCCATCAAGCCCGTATGAGAGTTCAATGCGACGCGAACCGGAACGGCGGATAGAAACTCCGAAAGCCGGCCTTTAGCACAGAAACCTTGCATGAAAGAACCATCTTGAAGTGCCGGTAAAATCTTCGGTGCGATTCCGCCTCCGACCAAAACACCACCGGTAGCGAAACACCTCAAAGCCAAGTTACCGGCTTCTGCACCAAAAATGCGCGCAAACAGGGTCAAAGCTTCACGACATAGCGCATCTCCATCGCGCAATGCACGCGTGCTGATTTCCCGAGCAGGGTCGTCCGCATTCTTTATCGAAGCGTCTAATCCAAGCCTTTCAGGCGCCTGTTTCATGTCCCGAAGGTATTCGTACACATTGACGAGCCCGGGACCCGATAAAATGCGCTCATAGCTCACATGTCCGCTGAATTTGTTCCGCAAATAAACGAGCAAACCGTCTTCCAGCGCATCGTTTGGCGCAAAATCCCCATGTCCGCCTTCGGTCGCCAACGCATGGTAGAGGTGACCATCCCAGTACAATATCGCCTGTCCTAAGCCGGTACCGGCTGCTATGACGGCCCGATTACCGGTTGCGGGCTTCGCATGAGGGTTTAGGTCCACCCACTCGTCGGGCCGCAGCCGAAGCAAACCCAAGGCCATGGCCTGAAGATCGTTCAACAGTTTCACCTTGGGTGTGCCCAATAAGGCTACCAAACGCATCTCGTCGATTACCCAAGGCAAATTGGTGGTTTGGCAGCGGCCATCTATAACGGGACCGGCAACGCCGAAGCAAGCGGCGTCGAGCAACTCGCGTCCTTTCCTCAAGAAATCTTCGATCATGTCTTCGAACGCGCCATATCCCGCACTTGGGTAAGTCGCCTCCCTCACGATAGTTGCGGGCAGTCCTTCCATTCCTACGTCGTACAATGCAAGGAGCGTTTTCGTTCCGCCTACATCACCCGCCAACAACATGACCGTTCTCCTGTCGTTTAGGCGAAGTTAATAGAAGCGGTATTCCTGGAACGTGTCGACTTTCCCGCTCTTGTCAAAGATCAAGACGGCGAAAGGATCTTTCTTTCCGCCCATTTCCATACCAGGGGTGCCCACAGGCATCGCGGGAACTGTCAATCCCGAAACCTCTGGCTTGGTTTGAATTAGCTTCTGGACATCCGCGGCAGGAACATGGCCTTCAATCACGTAACCATTGACCAGAGCCGTATGGCAAGACTGCAGCTTATCCGGCACTCCGAGTTCTTTCTTGATCCTGTCCATGTCGTTAGACTTGATATCGCGCACGACAAACCCATGTTTTTTCATATGTTCCAGCCATTTTCCGCAGCAACCGCAGGTAGGGCTGCGGTAAACCGTCATTTCCACTGGGTTTTCGAGGAGTGGGGCGCCTTTATCCCATATGCTCTCCTCGGCGTGAACCGAAAATGTAGACAGAACTACCGCCATCAACGTCAAACGCAAAAATTTCATTGATCACTCCAGGTTCAAAATGTCTCGCCGTTCAAAGTGGCGATCACAGAGCGCGAGCCGCCACGATCGCGATGCTCGCCTAAATAAATTCCCTGCCAGGTACCCAACAGCAAACGTCCGTCGCCGACCGGAACGGTCACGCTCGAGCCCATCAGACAAGATTTGATGTGCGCCGGCATGTCGTCCGCCCCTTCCAGGGTATGGGTGTAATGGGCCAATCCATCGGGCGCCAGAGTTCTTAAATGCGTTTCGAGGTCCCGCCGCACGCTTGGGTCGGCATTTTCATTGATAACCAGCGACGCGGAGGTATGTTGAACAAAAAAATGAGCGATGCCGATGCGGAATTTTCTCAGTTCTGGCAAGAACCCCAATAGTTCTTCGGTGATGAGATGAAATCCGCGCGGCCGCGGTTTTAATGTAATTCGTTTTTGCAGCCACATTTGGTTAGTGAAACGTTTTGCATGGATTGTAATTATGGAGCCACCATAAACAATCCGTCGAAGGGCGTAAATACGAGTTTTTCTAACTTGATTAGGTGTCAAGTCCCGCAAGATCGTAAACCTTCTTTCGAAAAAGATGAGGATGGGACAGTTGCCAGTTTTTGAGAGCCTGGATCGGGGTGAGATGGCGTAAGGCCTTTTGGGGAATGTGATGATTGTACAGCTCGACATAGCGGTGCAGGGTGGTGTCCAGATCGGCGGTTGAATCGAAGTGATGGGTTTGCAACACCTCCTCGATGCGGCCATTGAAGCGTTCCACCAGGCCATTCGTTTGGGGCCGGCCCGGCGGAATCAGGCGATGTTCGATGCCTTGTTCAGTACAGAGGCGGTCAAACTCATGCGTCCCCGAGGGCTGCCGAGTTCGGGTCAGGAAACGGTCGGTAAACTCCGAGCCGTTGTCGGTCAGGCATTTCTGGATGCGGAAAGGCGCGGCCTGAATCACCGCTTTGAGGAAGTCCTTTGCGCTTAAGGCGGTGCGGTTGGGCTTGAGGGCGACATAGACCCAGCGGGTGGCGCGGTCGATGGCGACGAACAGGTATCGGCGGGGTTCGCCGTCGATGGCGGGCAAGTACTTAACATCCAGGTGAAGGAAGCCGGGCTCATAGGCCTTGAAGGGTTTGACCTTCGCCTTCTCTGTAGGCGGAAGCAGGGTCTTGAGGGACGCCACCCCGTGGCGGCGCAGGCAGCGGTCTAGCCCGGAACGGGACACGGCGGGATTGAGAAATTCCCGGGTCACGGCCAGGAGATCATCCAAGGGGAGGAGCAGAGCTTGGCGGAGGTAGACCACGATGGCTTCCTGGGCGGGCGTGAGCGTGGTTCTGAGGGTGTGGGGCCGGTGTGAGGCATCTTCGACCGAGGAGCGGTGTTTCCACTTGCGGACGGTCGTTCGGCTAATGCCATGCTTTTGGGCCAAGGCGCGCTCGCTCAACGTGGACGCTTGAATGGCCTGCCGAACGGCCGGGGTGGTACGGGCGTTCTTATGAAGACGAATCTGCATGGAGAGAAACCTCACTTGGACGAACCGAATATCTCCTGGAGAAGGCTCCGGGCTTCGAACCAAGCATAACTCCTTCTCGGTAAATAATCACACGAGACGCGACAATTAGGGCGCAGGAAAACTAACGGTGAATTGACAACACTCGAAACACGTTCACCGCCGCACTCAAACTGACTCGAATTTCGTTCTTCAGTTCCAAGCCGAAACCTTGAAGTGATTCAAGCGAGACCTTAAACCCCCACTTTTCGCCGAGCTTGACGGTGATTTTAGCCGGCTCCAACGCGTGCAACGAATTGAGGATTTCGCACCCGATCGCCGTCATCGTACGATTCGACAAGCAAAAGAACCAACACGGCTTCGCCGCTGATGGCGGACGGCACGTACTCATAGTTTCAGGCAAACATTCTCGCCTGATTGAAAAACGAGCCCTGACGGTCTAACTAGGCTGACGATACAATAGTAAGGCCGTTTTTTATCCCAATCTAATTTCACCCTCATGCGCACTAGCCAATTTCCGCTTAACACGATCAAGGAAACCCCGGCCGATGCCGAAGTCGTCAGCCATAAACTGATGCTCCGCGCCGGCTTAATCCGCAAGCTTGCCGCCGGCCTTTACACGTGGCTCCCGTTGGGACTGCGCGTACTCCGCAAGGTGGAAAACATCATCCGCGAGGAAATGGATCGCAGCGGCGCGCTCGAAGTACTCATGCCGGCGGTGCAACCCGGCGAGCTGTGGCAGGAATCGGGCCGTTGGGATATGTTCGGCCCCGAACTTTGCCGCTTCAAGGATCGCCACGAGCGGGATTTCTGCCTCGGACCTACACACGAGGAAATCATCACCGATCTGGTCCGCAGCGAGATCAAGAGCTACAAGCAGCTGCCGGTCAACTATTATCAGATTCAAACGAAGTTCCGGGACGAGATCCGCCCCCGATTCGGCGTCATGCGCGCCCGCGAATTCCTGATGAAGGACGCCTACTCGTTCCATCTCAACCAGGAGTCCTTGCAGGAAACCTACGACCGGATGTACGAGACTTATTCCCGAATCTTCAAACGGCTGGGATTGCGGTTTCGTGCCGTACTCGCCGATACCGGAGCCATCGGCGGCAGCATGTCTCACGAGTTTCACGTACTCGCGGAGTCCGGAGAAGACGCCATCGCTTTTTCCGACCAGAGCGATTATGCCGCCAATGTGGAACTGGCCGAAGCCCTCGCGCCAGCCGAGGCGCGCCAGCCCGCGAGCCGCCCCATGGAGAAGGTCGCGACGCCCGGCAAGACCAGCATTGCCGAAGTAGCGGAATTTCTGAACGTTCCGCCCGAAAAAATCCTCAAAGCCATCGCCGTGATGATCGCGAAACGCGATCTCGACCGCGAATGGGAGGAATTTTGCCTGTTGCTGCTGCGAGGCGATCATGAACTCAACGAAGTCAAGGTCGGTAAAATTCTCGGCAAGTTCCGCTTCGCCACCGACGATGAAATCGAGCAGCACATGGGCTGCCGTGCGGGCTACATCGGCCCGATCCAAATAACCGGCGCGAAAGGAGTCATCAACATGGTTGCGGACCGTGCCGTACCGGCGATGAGCGATTTCGTCTGCGGCGCAAATGAGAAAGGGTTCCATCTCGTCGGCGTCAACTGGGACCGCGACCAGCCGACGCCCTTGCACGTTCACGACATTCGCAAGGTCCAAGAGGGCGATCCCAGCCCGGACGGCAAGGGAAATCTACACATCGCCCGCGGCATCGAAGTTGGACATATCTTCCAGCTCGGTACCAAATACAGCGAAGCGATGCATGCTACGGTGCTGAATGAAGAAGGAAAGAACCAGGTGCTGATCATGGGCTGCTATGGCATAGGAGTGTCCCGCGTGGTCGCCGCCGCCATCGAACAAAATCACGACGAACGGGGAATCATTTGGCCGGAAGCACTAGCCCCGTTCCAGGTGGCTCTAACCCCGATCAACATGCATACATCGGAACGGCTAAGAGAAGTAGCCGAGCACTTGTACAACGCTCTCTTAAGCGAAGGCATAGACGTCCTGTTCGACGATCGAAAAATCCGACCCGGTGTTATGTTCGCAGACTTGGAACTGATCGGAATTCCCCACCGCGTCGTGGTCAGCGAGCGCTTGCTCGAATCGAATCAGGCGGAATACAAGGGCCGGCAGGACGGAGAAGCCATTCAAATTCCGCTCGAGGAGGTCGTGCCTTTCCTTCGAACGCGGCTGAACAGTATCGGTTGAAGGATGTTCGGAGTCCGTGCAGGGACGCCAGAAGAATCTCTCTCTGACGTACCGCCAGGCACATTGGAACGTGGCCGATATCCTCTTATACTATGCGCCGCTTTTTCGTCGGCAAGGCGCTGAACTTTGAAATCGAATAGCCCCGCATGAATCCCCATCTACAAAAACTACAGCCCTACCCGTTCGAGAAGCTGTTCGAACTCAAGCGAGGGATCACGCCGCCCACTGACAAACCTCATATCGCGTTATCGATAGGGGAACCCAAACATCCGACGCCGCAATTCATTACCGAAAGCCTGATCGCTCATCTTCACGGGCTGGCCAATTATCCAGCCACCAAGGGGCTTCCGGAACTGCGCCGGGCGATCGCGGACTGGCTGTCGCGCCGTTTTTCCCTACCTGCGGAAAGCGTGGACCCGGAACGCCATATCCTACCCTGTAACGGGACCCGCGAAGCGCTATTCTCCTTCGCCCAGTGCGTCATTGATGCCTCCAAACGACCGCTGGTTTTGGTGCCCAATCCGTTTTATCAGATTTACGAGGGAGCGGCCCTGCTGAGCGGTGCAGAACCTTATTTTTTGAATGCAACGCGGGAAGCCGGCTATTTGCCGGACTTCCACTCGGTGCCGGACGAGGTCTGGGCGCGTTGTCAGCTGATTTATCTCTGCTCTCCGGCCAACCCCTCCGGGGCGGTCATCGGAGCCGAAACACACCGAAGACTCATCGAGTTGTCGGATCGCTATGGATTCTTGATCGCGTCGGATGAGTGCTATTCCGAGCTGTATTTGGACGAATCGGCTCCGCCTCCCAGCTTGTTGCAGTCCGCCTACGCCATGGGCAATACGGAGTTCAAGCGCTGCATCGTGTTCCATAGCCTTTCCAAGCGTTCCAATGCGCCCGGACTCCGGTCCGGTTTCATTGCCGGAGATGCGGAGGTCATGACGCTCTACCAGCGGTATCGCACCTACCATGGCTGTACGCTCCCGTTGCCCGTGCAGCACGCGAGCATGAAAGCCTGGCAGGACGAGAAACATGTCGCCGAGAACCGGGCGGAATATAGGCGAAAGTTCTCGGCCGTTTACCAGGTTCTAAAAGATCTGCTCGACGTGTCTCTGCCCTCCGGCGGGTTTTATCTATGGCTCAACACGCAGCGCGACGACTGCGAGTTCGCGCGGAATCTCTATGCCCGTCAAAACGTAACGGTACTGCCTGGGAGTTTTCTGTCACGCGACGCTCGCGGAGTCAATCCTGGCCAAAACCATATCCGGATGGCCTTGGTCGCGCCTTTGGAGGAATGCGTGGAAGCCGCCTACCGCATTCGGGAGTTCATTCAATAATCGTCGTCAATCGAAAAAGTAAAGTCATGTCCTTAGAAAACATCATCAACGAAGCCTTTGAAGACCGAGCCCACCTCACCCCCACGTCGACCAGTGCTGTGATCCGCGAAGCTGTTCAGGAGGCGCTGGCGCTGCTCGACAGCGGACGCGCGCGGGTCGCCGAGAAGAAGAATGGGGAATGGGAGGTCAACCAATGGCTCAAGAAAGCCGTGCTGCTGTCCTTCCGAATCGCCGATAATCGGATGATGGAAGGTGGCGAAACCAAGTACTTCGACAAAGTCGAACCTAAATTCGGCGGCTTCAGACCGGAACATTTTGCCGCCATGGGGGCGCGTGTGGTGCCACCCGCCACCGTCCGGCGCGGTGCCTACATTGGCCCCGGCGTCGTATTGATGCCGTCTTTCGTCAACATCGGCGCTTATGTGGATGCCGGCACGATGGTGGATACCTGGGCTACCGTGGGTTCCTGCGCTCAGATCGGCAAGAATGTTCACCTATCCGGCGGAGTCGGCATCGGCGGCGTTTTGGAACCTTTGCAGGCCGCACCCACTATCATCGAGGACAACTGCTTCATTGGCGCCCGTTCGGAAATCGTTGAAGGTGTCATCGTCGAAGAGGGCTCGGTCATCTCCATGGGTGTGTATATTGGGCAGAGCACAAAGATTTATAACCGCATGACCGGTGAAATCACTTACGGACGGGTACCGGCGGGCTCGGTGGTAGTACCCGGAAGCCTCCCTGCCAAAGACGGAAGCCACAGCCTTTACTGTGCAGTGATCATCAAGCAAGTGGACGAAAAAACACGCAGTAAAGTGGGCATCAACGAGCTGCTGCGCGACTGACGAAATTTCACGATGGGCGAATCCGTTCGGGAGAGGCCCATATCAAGCATGAGGTAATAACATGAAGAAAAGCCTTTTCCTAAGTTTCGCCCTATTGTTTTCCGCCAGTGTCTTCGCCTCCACGGATCATTACATCCGGCGCGAAGGCAACCATGTTCAGCATCTCAAGATCCGCAAGTTCGGGGACGATCTCAAGGTGACCATGGACGTGGATTTCGAGCCCACCGGCGCGGCTGAGGAAGGTCGGCGATCGTGCTCTGCGGAAATTTCAGGCGAAGCCAAGGCAGTCAGCGAAAACGAGATCGTGCTAAAAAAACAGGCGGAAGGAGAAGCTCACTACTGCTCGCTGAGAATCTTGCTGACCAACGACGGTGCCAAGGTTGAGCAGTCGCCTGATTGCAAATATTTCGTCGCGGGCATTTGTCATTTCGATAGCGAAGGGCAGGAACTGATCAAAGTCAAATGACCGTTTGAGCGGCTTTGCACATAGAAACCCCGCTGCAATTGGCTGGGTTTTGGTATCACAAAAGCCACGCGTACTCGACCGAGCACCGGGAACGAACCACCTCGTCACGTCTTTGCAAGTTTATCCGCCAGTTCCGCCAAAACTTGCCGGGGCAATTTGCCGGTCTCGGAGCGAGGCAACTCGTCTAATAGATACAATGGCCGAGGTAGAAAAACCGGGTCGAGGCGGGCCCGCAATTCCGCCATTAGGTCATCCTTGGTCATACTCGGCGCCACGGCGAAAGCGATTAGGCGAACGCTCGCTTCAGGTCCGTCTGGCAAAAAGAAGACCCCATCCCGAACCCCTTCGATCTCGTTCAGTACGCTATTCAGCGCCCCGATGGACGTGCGCTTACCGGCGATGTTGACGAGGTCCGCACTGCGCCCCAGGAGCCTGAAACGCCGAGTGCTGTGACATTCGATCACATCGTTCAGCACGACAGGTTCGGGAAGGTGCTCCGCTTCGACCCAAGATTCTTCGGCTTTGCTTTGAAAACGCACACCATCGAACGCCTGCCACAGGTCATCCACGGTTGTACGGCGGAAGGCGATCGAGCCTGCTTCCGTACAGCCGTATATTTCCAGCACGCGGGTTTGAAACAGGGTTTCTGCCTTGAGCGCCCAGTCGCGGGAAAGTGGTGCCGTTGCCGACACGATGAGCTCGATGTCCGGCAGTTTTTCTCCCGCCTCGACGAGAGCTCGAATATGTACCGGTGTTGTCACGAGCATTCGTGGCTTTGGGCACTGTTCCAGAGCCGCTCCGATGTCGGCCGGGAAAAAAGGCCTCCCAGAATACAGCGCCACCTCGTCTAGGCAGAATGGCAGCAGGATACTAGTCTCGAGACCGTACATGTGCTGCGGAGGGACAGTCGCAACCACGGTAACCAATCGATGCTTCGCCAAGCCTAACGCCGCACCAATCAGTTTCGCGCTTTCACAAAAGGTCCTCCAGGTTTTGACATGAGGCTGCGGATGGCCGGTGCTTCCTGATGTGAAAGCAATCGCGGCAACCCGCTCTCCGGGGATGTCGAAAATGCAAGCGTCCCGCACCGATATCAGTTGCGGGACACGATCATCGTAGCGGACGACCTCATCCAGTCCTTCGGGAACGTCCGAACCATCGGTCAAGCAATACAGCTGGGGAAATTGCTCCGCCACCCGCTGTAACACCTTGGGCGCGCGACTCGGCGGTAAGAGATTGACCTGCCCCCTGATAAGGGCCGCCGCAAAAGCGACGAGAAACCGGTAGCGGTTTTCGCACAGATTGACCATGTAAGGTCGATTGGGAAGATTTGCCGCAAGACTCGTGACTTCCCGCCAATATTCTCCCAACGATATGGAACGGCCCCTATCAATCGCAATTACACGGGTTTCGCTGAAATGCTGGATCGACGTATAAAGTGGTTGGGTGGATTCGAAGGCTTTGGAAGCGGATTCGTCTTGATATATCGTCAATGGCCTGTTTGCCATGTGATTTTATTCGAATCGGAAAACTTTTCTTCAAAAACTATACGCAACCGGCGGATAAATTTACAAGCTTCGCCACAATCTGGTATTAAGGGTAAAAGGCGGATCGCTTTCGTGCGCCCGATGTCAGTCCACGTTCAACAACCTCAAGGAGAATTCCAATGAAGAAGATGACGATCGTGATCGGTGGTCTGTTGTTAATCGGCCCTATGCTGGCCCACTCGACCAACCATGTCCAAGGCGCGGGCCCGAGGGGAGACGGCGCTAGCGGTTGCGGCTGGGGTGCCTTGCTGTTCGACGGTAACAGCGGCGTCGGCGCTCACGTGCTCGCCGTTACGACCAACGGCAGCTTTGGCAACAATACCTTCGGCTTATCGTCGGGCACTAATGGCTGCGACGCTGAGCAGCCCATTCGCTACAGGGGCGGACGCGTTTACATCGGCGCCAACATGACCAAATTGGCCGAGGACATGTCTCGCGGTTCCGGCGAAACGCTTGCCGGACTCTCCGAAGTCATGGGCATTGCAAAAGAAGACCGGCCGGCCTTCTATGCACTGCTCAAGAAGCACTTTGCCGTGATTTTTCCCCGAGACTCCGTCACCAGCGATGAAGTCATGGATGCTTTGATCGTTGTGATGAAGTCCGACCCTATACTGTCGAAATACGTCGGCTAAATCCCGGACAAAATGAGGCGCTGCCAGAAAAGCTGAAGCGCCTCTCTTCTTCGCCCGTGAAATCGGTCTTGTGCCTGCTTGCGGCTCTAACGCTTCCGACAGCCGCTTTCGGCGCCTTCGAGTCTGAAAATCCCTTGATGCTGATTCGAAAGGCGCGCGCGATGCGTTTGTATGATGATCCGGCCTGGTTGGCCCTAGGCCATTACCGACGCAACGGCTTGGGAAACTGGGTCAGTGACGCCGATGACCCGGCCTTTTTTCTTGCTGAGTCGGGACAACACGACCCCGAAGCCGAATTGTCCGCCACCATTCTGGCTTACTTCGCGCCGGGAGGCGGAGATCATCACCCTCGGTGCCGTTTTCCTGCCCGCTATCATTGGTTGAAAAGCCGCCTCGGTTTCGCCGGCTCGCCGACATCGAACAGCGACTGCAAAGCGTTTTCGGAATGGGCCGAAACGTTGAACGCCCACTCGGTTAGCCTGATCTTCCCTGCCTCGTACCTGAACAGTCCGTCATCCATGTTCGGGCATACTTTTCTGCGCCTGGACGGAGAAAATCAGGATGAAGACGCGCGTCTCTTGGCTTATACCATCAATTATGCGGCTGACGTAAATCCTGCCGACAACGAACTGTTCTACGCTTATCGAGGTTTGTTTGGCGGTTATCCAGGTGTTATATCGGTGCAGCCGTATTATGACAAGGTGAAGGAATACAGCGATTTCGAGAACCGCGACATTTGGGAATACGCCCTGAACCTGACACCCGACGAAACCGCGCAACTGGTCCGTCACGTTTGGGAGATTCGCCCCATCCGCTTTGACTATTATTTCATTGGAGAAAACTGTTCTTTTCGCATTCTCAGCCTATTGGACGTAGCACGCCCGGGTCTTGGACTTCGAGAGAAGTTTCCCCATCGTGCTATCCCTTCGGATACTGTGCGCGCTGTCGTCGATGCGGGACTAGTGGATCATGTGGAATACCGCGCATCCGCTGCAACCGTTCTGAACGAACATACCCGCCAGCTCACCTCCGAACAGAGAGATCTAGCCCAACGGTTAGCTGCTGGTAAAGTCGCTGTAAACAGCGATGCACTCAATAAACTGTCGGCCTCGGAACAAGCGGCTACCTTGGAAGTCGCTTATGAATCATTGCGTTACCGAGCTTTGTCCGACAAATTGCCTAGGGAAAGTGTTGCAGGCCTAAGTTATAAACTCCTGGCGGCCCGCAGCCGAATCGATGCCGATTCACTGTTAAAACCTCCTCGTCGTCCCTCGACACGGGACGACGAGGGACACAAACCGTGGCGTGCTGATCTCGGCTTCGGTTTTTTCGACCATAAGGCTTTCGGCTCATTCCGACTGCGCTCGGCCTATCATGATCTGACGGATCCTCTCGCCGGCTATCGACTAGGTGCTCAGATCAAGTTCCTCGATGCCAGCTTCCGTTATTACGAAGACGATAGATTCCAGATTGAAGCTGTCGATGTGATCGATATCGCATCGTTGACACCTCGCACCGAGTTCATCAAGCCTTTATCCTGGACCGTCAGCCTCGGTGCCCGACGAAAACTACTTGAATCGAGTCGCCCACTGGTGGGTTATTTGGATGGAGGAATGGGTCTGAGCTACGGCATCGGCAGCGGGCTCATCTTCGGCCTGGTGAACACTACACTGGAAGCGAGCGACGCCACTCAGCCGGGCGTCGATGTCGGCCTAGGATCTCGATTCGGCTGGCTGTATCAGGGTTTCGGAGGCCAGGGATTCATTGACTTCCGAATCGTCTGCTATGTCGTAGATGATGACTATTGTGCGGGCGGACTTCACCTGGATCACACCGTAAACCTGGGCCGGGATTACGCACTCAACCTGCGTCTTGGCCGGGAACGGGGAGAAAACGCCTATGCAAGCGAGTTCCTGTTGTCGGTGCGCCGGTATTTTTGAGAGACTGATAAAGTTTGTGCCGCACCTTGTACAACCGGCCCTGACGGAGACGTGACATGTCCCGGCGCTCGTTCGGGATTCTTTTGATTATCCCGCTCGCCTTTAGTCTTTCCGGATGCGCCAGCCTTCTCTTTTACCCGGACCAAACAATGCGGCTGACGCCCAAAACACTCGGTCTCGAATACGAAGACGTCAACCTAACCACACCGGATGGCGTTAAATTGCACGGCTGGTTCTTGTCAGCGCAGAATGAACCGCGCGGAACCATATTCTTCCTGCACGGCAACGCTGAAAACATCAGCACTCACATTCATAGCGTCGCCTGGTTGCCGGGTCAGGGATACCAAGTTTTTCTCCTCGATTACCGCGGCTACGGCTTATCCGAAGGCTCGCCCGATCTGCCGGATGTGCTGACCGATGTCGCCACCGGCTTTCGATGGCTCTTGAGCGAACCGCGCGTAGCCGACAGAGACTTGTACCTCTTAGGCCAAAGCCTGGGAGCGACCCTAGGGGCCTATTTCGTAGGTGCGAATCCAGAAGCCCGCGCTCGGCTATCTGCGATCGTCCTGGACGCGCCGTTTGCAAGCTATCGCGAACTTACCCGTGAAAAACTTGCCCTATTCCCCGTGACCTGGCCGCTCCAATATCCGCTCTCGCTCCTGATGCCGGACGATTACAGTCCGATCAAAAATATCGCCAAGCTGTCGCCGTTGCCGCTACTCATCATCTGCAGCGAGACCGACGATATCGTACCCGCCCGCCATAGCGCCGCGCTGTTCGAAGCAGCCGGCGAACCAAAGGCGCTCTGGATCACTCGCGGCCCCCACATCGGCACCTTTGGACAAGAGAACAACCGTCGACGCGTACTAACTTTTCTCGAAGAGTATAAACGCAACGCGTCCCCAGCCGTCGGTGCCCCTACGACTCGAACGAAATGAGCGTGCCGAGCGAAAGCCCTAGCTCGCGGTCGGCGCGGCCACGGTTAACAGCGATCTCGACCAGTCCCATCGAATTTCGATACCAGAAGGCCTGCCCGACAGGCACCGAACAAAAGGTGTTCGCTTGAGCCAATCGCTGGCCGTTCACACGAAGCGCCATGCCGTCGTACTCCTTTCTGTGACGTAGCCCTGTTATGGCATTGCCATAATGATCGAAATAGACGATTTCGGAGATGTCCGACGGCCATTCATCCAAACCCGGTTTTTGATAGTCACGGCTGCTCCAGCTGAAATCGTGATTGGCGATACGTGCCGTAATAGGGGCGAAAAGGTCACGGCCGTGGAAACTCGACGAAAGCGATGTTGGGCGCCATTCGATGATCCGCCAGTGCGTTTCATTCGAATGTACCGCCACCGTATTCAAGAGACCGTTGTCCGGCCCAACGAACCACCGTCCATCCGCATGCAGAACAACCGGCAACCGTTCGCCGCCGACACCGGGATCGACCACGGCCAGAAACACGCTCCCGACGGGAAGTTGCCTGCACAGGGCGGCCAGTAAGTACGAACTCCAGCGGGGTTCGCCCATTGGCGCGTTGCTGACGAGGTTTACGATATCGACGCCCGGAGCCTGCAATCGCAGCACCGCTTCCATTTGTCCCAGATAAGGTCCTTCGGTGCCAAAATCCGTAAACAGAAAAATCATCACGAGGGTAGACAGCGACAGCGGGTGGGTACCCCAAGATTTGAGTCTACTCGTCCTGTAGTTCTACGAGCTGCTCTGCCCGTCTGGGCCGGAACAACCTGGAAAACACCAGTCCCAGCTCGAACAGCAGCCAGATCGGTACTGCGAGAAGACATTGTGACACTACATCCGGCGGAGAAAGTACCATTCCGATGACGAACGCGGCCACAATGATGTACGGGCGTTTTTCGGACAGGCTTTCACGCGTCGAGATGCCGCTCCAGATCAGGACGATGGTCGCTATCGGAACTTCAAACGACACGCCGAAAGCGAAGAACAAGGTCAGTACGAAATCCAGGTAATGCGTGATGTCCGTCATTACCGCGACACCGTCCGGCGCCGTAGCGGTGAGAAACCCGAAGATCAAGGGAAAGACGACATAGTAGGCGAACGCCATACCGCCGTAAAACAGCACTGTACTCGTAACCAGAAGCGGCAGAACCAATCGGCGCTCATGCGCGTATAAACCTGGAGCAACAAAAGCCCAAGCCTGGTAGAGAATATAAGGCACCGACAAAAATACCGCCGCCACCAAAGTGAGTTTGAAAGGCGTCAGGAATGGCGAGGCGACATCGATCGCAATCATTTGCGACCCCGGCGGCAAATGCTTCATGAGCGGCCCGGCCAAATAGGCGTAAATGTCATTGGCAAAATAAGCCATGCTCAGAAAGACGAATAAAACTACGAAAATGCAGCGCAGCAACCTGTCCCGCAATTCCACCAGATGAGAAATAAAGGGCTGCTCGATGTCTTCTTCTATCTGTTGCTGACCTTGCTTGTTACGGTTCGCCATCGCTGCTCTTAGAAGCAATCACTTTCTCGTCCGCGTCGTCCGAATCGGCTTTGGGCTCCTGATTCTCCTTCTGATTGTGCCGAACCGGCATGGATAGCAACTCCACTTTCCGCTTTTCTTCTAGCAATGATTGACGCAGTTCCTCCAATTGAAGCTCACGGTCAATCTCTTGCTTGACCGAATTGGCCATCGCTCTAGCCCTACGAATCCAAAGTGCGACTTCCCTAGCAACTTTAGGAAGACGCTCCGGACCAAACACCAGAAGCGACACAACGCCAACTAGAACCAATTCCCAAAAGCCTATGTCGAACATGCTTTTTGCATTACGGTCAGGGCTTATCCTTGTTTTCGTGGACAGCCTCTCCGTCGATCGTTCGCCCCGGTTTCTCGTCGTCCCCTTCGCTCATCGCATTACGAAAACTCTTTATCGCCGACCCTAGATCGCTACCGATATTTCGTAACCGCTTGGTGCCGAACAACAACAGCACAATCAGGAAGAGGAGCAGCAATTCCCAGACGCCTATACCCATCGATCTTCTCCTACATGTTTTCAGCGGACTCTTATCTGCAAGAAACTAATAAAACTCAATCGCTCAAAACTTCCGGGATACCCGCCCGTATTGTCAGAGCGACACGGATGTACGATTCCAGATGTTGATAGCCGGTCATCAAATCATAACGCCCATTCTCCAAACAGACTTTTCGCTAACGAACCGAAATCTCTGCTGCAATTTAAGACCAAAACATAGCCGATAAGTTGGGACGTACTGCGCGAACTTGATGTCCATGGTCCTGGGTACGTTAAGGAAGCTTTGATTAAGTCCTTCGACAGGCTCAACACGAACGGAACCTTTTGATTCCGTACATGGTGAGCTCGCCGAACCCTGTACCGACTCGACTTGCTCGGACCTCCTCATAAAGAAAGCATGCACACGATAGGTCGCTTTTATCGCCCCGAGCGACCGTTTCGTTCCACTGCCATGAGTCGTCAACCGGTTTTTGCCGTCGGCCGCTGGTCACCATCACAGGGTCAATCCAACGATACACGAAATGACGGCACTTTGATTGCGAAATTCTGTCACTATCACGGGTAGTACGCTCTTCTTTTGGGCACTAGGTCGGTGCGGGGTTGCTAGGTCCGTAGATTTTACGGATAATTCCCAGATTTAACGAGCCTACGCCCAGGTTGAACGTATGCAAACGATGATGCTTAAAGCAAAGTTACATAGAGCTCGAGTGACACACTCTGAACTCGAATATGAGGGCTCTTGTGCCATTGACGGTTTGCTACTCGATTGCTCAGGCATCAAGGAATACGAGCAAATTCAGATTTATAACATCAATAATGGTGAACGGTTTACGACTTATGCGATCCGTGCTCAAGAGGGATCAGGCATAATTTCTGTTAACGGTGCGGCCGCCCGACTTGCCGCTCCGGGCGACTTGGTAATCATATGTGCCTATGTCGGCCTGAATCAAAACGAGCTTATAGGCTATAAACCCACGCTGATTTATTTAGGGGAAAATAACCAGATCGTCCGTTCAAGTCATGCCATTCCAGTCCAAGCGGCATGACCACCGCTGTCTAACCGCGTATTATCCCTCTACCAATTGACCGGCGTTAGCCGAGTATAATCACCGGATGACAACCTGCGGAACTACATCACATCTGCAAAACCGCAGCTGTGACATCCGCAGCCTGACGATTAGCCTTTACATCGTGTACTCGAAACATCGTCACCCCGGCCGATACGCCGAGCACCGTTGTTGCGATAGTCGCCCCAACCAATTCCATCGGCCGCGTCTCTCCACAAATCGCCCCCATAAAGCGCTTCCGACTCGCCCCGAGTAGAACTTTGTAGCCCGTTGCTACAAAACGGGACAGTTCTCTTATCAACCTAAGGTTGTGCTCTTTTCGCTTCCCAAATCCAATACCTGGATCAATGATAATATTTTCCGAGGCAACACCCGCGGCTTTGGCAACCTCCGCCCTTTCCACCAAAAATTTCAATACCTCTTCGACGACATCCTCATATTCCGGATTGTCTTGCATGTTCTTCGGTTTGCCTCGCATATGCATAAGCGCGATTGGCACGCCTGCCTTTGCTGCTACTGTAAACATATCGGGGTCATCCCTGCCAGCCGAAATGTCGTTTAGCATATTCGCCCCGGCGGCCAATGCCTCCTGAGCGACTCGGCTCCTTGTCGTATCGACACTTAGCATTACGTTCGCAGGTAAATGGGTCCGCAGCGTCTTGATGACCGGAATGATTCGCGCGAGTTGTTCTCTCTCGCTAACAGGCTCTGAGCCAGGCCGGGTGGACTCACCCCCGATGTCGATAATATCCGCACCCTCAGACACCATATTTTGCGCGTGCGCCAGGGCGGCGTCCGGTGAACAATATTTTCCGCCGTCAGAAAAACTGTCTGGAGTTACGTTCAGAATCCCCATAATGAGGGGTTTCGGCCGGATGCCCGACATCTCTCGCGCAAAGTTTATTTGATGTCGAAGTTTCCGTTTATGAGGGGGCGATTACGCAGGTCGAAATACCTGCATAACCGCGCTTTCTGTTCAAGGACCCGCATCGAATATGCTACCGACCCCGGTCGAAGCGACCTCCCCGTACCGAGGGAGGTAGACATGGAGCAACGCTTGGGTAGAGCCGCTTTTACCTCATTCACCTCGACCGTTTGAAGCTTATCTGTTCACGCGGTCGACAAGCTCTACGTACGCCATCGGGGTGGCGTCACCCTTGCGGAAGCCGCACTTCAAGATTCTCAAGTAACCACCCGGGCGATCCTTGAATCGCGGCCCGAGCTCATCGAAGAGTTTAACGACGGCTCGGCGATCCCGAATACGTGCAAATGCAATTCGGCGTGCGGCCACGCTATTATTCTTCGACAGCGTTATCAGAGGCTCAGCAAACCGCCTGATCTCCTTCGCTTTGGGCAACGTAGTCTGAATGATTTCGTGACGAATCAACGATGCCGTGAGATTCCGAAACACCGCTTTCCTGTGACTACCGGTGATGTTTAGTTTTCTACCCGAATTACGATGCCGCATTTGTAATACCAAACAATTTTTAGGAGTCTTGTTGCTCTCGTTTAAGACCCTCCGGGGGCCAATTCTCAAGTCGCATGCCGAGCGACAACCCTTTTGTAGCTAAAACGTCTTTAATCTCGGTCAGCGACTTCTTTCCAAGGTTCGGCGTTTTCAACAAATCCACTTCTGTTCTTTGAATCAGATCGCCGATGTAAAATATGTTTTCCGCTTTCAAGCAGTTCGCTGACCGTACGGTCAATTCCAAATCATCAACCGATCTTAGCAAAAGCGGATCGAATCGCGGTTTTTCCTCGCTAACCTTTGGTGTCTCTTCGCTCTTAAGAGCAACAAACACCGACAAATGCTCATTCAAGATTGTTGCCGCTTGACGAACAGCCTCTTCCGGGTCAACCGTGCCGTTTGTCTCGAGCTCGAGGATGAGCTTATCCAAATCCGTCCGCTGCTCGACACGTGCATTCTCCACCAGATAGGACACCCGACGAATCGGACTGAACGACGCGTCGATTCTAAGCACGCCGACAGCCGACTCCATTTGTCCCGCACTGCGGGCGCCGACCGGTTGATAACCGCGACCTTTTTCAACCTTCAGGGTCATGCTTAACTTCCCCGAATGGGTCAGATTCGCGATTTCGAGTTCCGGGTTGAAAATTTCCGCATCATGCGTAAGCTCGATGTCAGCTGCCGTGACCTTTCCAGGCCCTGTTTTATTTAACCTAAGCGTTGCCTCTTGCCCACCGGGAATGCGAATAGCGAGGTTTTTAAGATTTAGGAGGATATCAATAACGTCCTCTTGCACGCCGTCAATGGTCGAGTATTCGTGCAATACACCTTCTATCGTCACTTCCGTGACTGCCCAGCCGGGTATTGACGAAAGTAGTACCCGTCTCAGCGCATTCCCGAGCGTGTGACCGAACCCTCTTTCGAGTGGCTCGATTACGATCCGCGCGCTGTTGCGATCAATAGGATTAACGTCAACCAGTCGCGGCTTAATTAAATTCGCTAAGTAGTTTTGCATCGAATCGGGCCAACAATTATTTGGAGTACAACTCGACAACCAGCTGTTCGTTTATTTCAGAACCCAAATCGCTACGCTCCGGTACCGACTTAAATACGCCTCGCATTTGCTTCGGATCAACGTCAACCCAGCTAGGAAATCCGTACTGTTCCAGGACCTGCAGCGCATCCTTAATCCTCATCTGATTTTTCGCCTTCTCCCGAACGCTGATCACATCTCCCGGCATGACTTGATAAGACGGCACATTCAATACTCTGTCGTTGACCATAATTGCCTTATGGCTGACCAGCTGTCGCGCCTCGGCTCTGGTCGAAGCAAACCCCATGCGGTAGACGACATTGTCTAAACGGCATTCGAGCAGAGATAATAAATTCTCGCCTGTCGAACCTTTCCTGCGCGAAGCCGTCTTATAGTAATTTCGGAATTGACGCTCCAGGACACCGTAGATCCTACGTAGTTTCTGCTTTTCCCGGAGCTGAATGGCGTAATCGGACATGCGAGCACGCTTCTGGCCGTGCTGCCCCGGCTGCTGGTCCAACTTGCACTTTCCCTCCAGCGATTTGCCCCGCGCCTTAAGAAACAGATCGGTCCCTTCTCTTCGACTAAGCTTACACTTTGGCCCTAGATATCTAGCCATTCTTTACCCCTCTGCTTATACCCGGCGCCTTTTCGGAGGACGACATCCGTTGTGCGGTATCGGCGTGTTGTCAATAATGTTCGTGATCTTAAAGCCCATGTTATTCAGCGTCCTGACCGCCGACTCGCGGCCCGGCCCCGGACCTTTAATTCGGACGTCCAAATTTCTCACGCCAAAATCCTTGATTATATTCCCGACCTTTTCCGCAGCAACCTGAGCCGCGAAAGGCGTACTTTTTCGAGACCCTCGGAATCCGGAGGCTCCCGCGGTAGCCCACGCGAGCGCGTTACCTTTACGATCCGTAACGGTAATTATCGTGTTATTGAAAGACGCGCTGATATGAACAACCCCGTCGGAAATATCTCTTTTAATCCGTTTTGCCGGACGACTAGATGAAGCCATAGTGATGTCTTACCTCGAACTTTTTAGCGATCACTTGCGAATCGGTCGACGCGGACCCTTTCGGGTTCGCGCGTTTGTCCGCGTTCGCTGCCCCCTGACCGGCAAACCGCGTCGGTGCCGTAAACCACGATAGCACCCCAGATCCATTAACCGCTTAATATTCATTGCCGTCTCGCGCCGCAGATCTCCTTCTACCACGAACTTCGCAACTTCCTCGCGGATACGCTCAATATCGCTGTCAGCCAATTCTCTGACTTTAGCTGCCGGATTCACTCCGGCATTTTGACAAATTAAAGCCGCCCTGGATCGACCAATTCCGTAAATCGCTGTAAGCGAAATGACCAGGTGCTTATGATCGGGAATATTTACTCCCGCAATTCGTGCCATTTATCCTGCCTCCACTTCATCTTGGAATCGGGCTGAATCTCGCATCATATCATCTGACGTAAAAATAGGCCATCTTAAACCTAGCCTTGACGCTGCTTGTGACGCGCGTCCTTACATATAATGCGAACAACCCCTTTCCTCTTCAGAACCTTACAGTTTCGGCAAATTTTCTTAACCGAGGCACGAACCTTCATTGAAATTCCCCTGATATAGATTGACCGCTTAACACTAGCACCAGACTAACTGAGCTTGATATTCGATTTCTTCAGCAACCCTTCATACTGATGCGAGATAATATAGGTTTGAATTTGCGACATAAAATCCATTACAACAACCACAATGATAAGCAGAGACGTTCCGCCGAAATAAAATGGCACATTCCAATAGAGGATGAGAAATTCGGGCAATAAGCATACTGCCGTTATATAAATCGCCCCTGCCAGTGTTAAACGGGTCATCACAGCGTCGATATATGCCGCCGTCTGTTGACCGGGCCTCACACCGGGTATGAAAGCACCTGATTTCTTAAGATTTTCCGCCGTTTCGTTGGAATTGAAGACCAAAGCGGCGTAAAAAAAGCAGAAAAATACGATCGCTGCCGCGTAACAAATGACATACAGCGGCTGACCGGGCGATAATGTGGTCGCGATATCCTGCAGCCAAGCGAGGCTCTTGCTATTACCGAACCAGCCGGCGAGTGTCGCGGGGAACAGGATTATACTCGACGCAAAGATCGGAGGAATTACGCCCGACATATTCAATTTCAGCGGCAAAAAGCTCTTATGGGCCGCGTACATCCGCCGCCCTTCTTGTCGTTTCGCGTAATTAATAGTGATTCGCCGTTGTCCACGCTCCACGAAAACAACGAGCGCGGTCACTCCGAGCGCGATTCCGAACAGAGCGAGTATGCTGATCATACTCAACTCCCCGGTCCGAGCCAGTTCAAGCGTGCCCCCGACAGCCGATGGCAATCCAGCGACGATACCGGCAAAGATTATGATGGAAATACCGTTTCCGATTCCCCGCTCGGTTACCTGCTCCCCTAGCCACATCAAAAATATAGTCCCACAGACCAGGGACACTGCGGTTATAAAAATGAAATGGAATCCGGGGCTGATCACCACAGGAACACCTGACGCCGATTGATTCTGCAGCGCAAGGCCAACACCGATGGCTTGAAAGGTCGCAAGAAATACGGTGCCATACCGGGTGTACTGATTGATTTTTCGCCTTCCGGATTCGCCTTCCTTCTTTATTTGCTCCAACTTTGGAATGACGCCCGCCATCAGCTGCATGATAATCGACGCCGAGATATACGGCATGATACCGAGCGCAAATATGCTGAGGCGCTTCAGTGCGCCCCCCGAAAACATATTCACCATATCGAGGATAGATCCGCCCTGCTGCGCGAACATTGCAGCCAACGCCTTCGGATCTACCCCTGGAATCGGGATATGTGCCCCGATTCTATAAACAACCAGAGCACCGATGACGAACAGCAACCGTTGACGAAGCTCTGTTAGCCTCCCGAATCGGTCAGTAAAAATAGAATTCGCCGTACTCACTTATACCTCAATTGATCCGCCCGCGGCTTCGATTTTCGCGCGTGCACCCTTGGTCGCTTTTATGCCGACGAGAGTGACAGCCGCGTTTAATTGGCCAGAGTCGATAACCTTGACTGAACGCGCGCGCGCCGGGATCAGATTTGCAAGCTTTAGTGCGTGGATATCGATCCTCGAGCCGGCAAGCTTATTCAGTTCGCTCAACCGCACCTCCGCGGAGAACGTTTTCGATCGCGACTTGAAACCAATCTTGGGGAGTCTGCGCTGAAGCGGCATCTGCCCGCCCTCGAACCCCACTTTATGAAAACCACCAGCACGTGCCTTTTGGCCTTTATGCCCCTTGCCGCAGGTCTTACCAAGCGTAGATCCGATTCCGCGACCAACTCGGGTTTTCTTTTTTCTGCTGCCTTCGGATGGCTTAATCGAATTGAGAAACATCTAAATTTCCTCGACCTCGAGCAAATAAGCAACCTTGTTGATCATTCCATAGTTCGCCGCTGTTGCCTGGACATAAACGGGCTTGTGCATCCGTCTAATACCGAGGCCACGAAGACACGCTTTATGGGACTTCAGCCGCCCGATCGCACTCCTTATTTGCGTAACTTTGAGCTGTTTTTCACTCATTTACTTTTCCCCGATCGACTTTCCGTCAATTTCCCGCGCTTTGCCGCAATATATCGCGGGTCTTTGATCTCCGACAGGCCCTTGATGGTTGCACGAACGACGTTGATCGGGTTGTTCGTGCCGATACATTTGGCTAGGACATTGTGCACACCCGCCACTTCGAATACAGCACGCATCGCCCCGCCTGCGATGATGCCTGTACCTTGAGATGCCGGTTGCATGAAAACCTTTGCAGCGCCTGTGCTCGCTGTAATCGCGTAGTGCAAAGTATCACCATTCAGGTGGACTTTGCGCATGTTTCTTCGCGCCTGTTCCATTGACTTTTGAATCGCCACCGGAACCTCACGGGCCTTGCACAATCCGTAACCAACACGTCCGTTTCCGTCACCGACGACAGTGAGAGCCGTGAACCCAAATTGGCGTCCGCCCTTCACTACTTTGGCCACGCGCCGGACCGCTACCAGCTTTTCCTGAAAGCCCTCAGATGAGCTGCTCTGGACACTTAGATTCGCCATGGTGCCCTCCTAAAACAAAAGGCCCGCTTCGCGCGCCGCGTCAGCTAACGCCTTGATGCGCCCGTGATATTTAAAGCCGGAACGATCGAAGGCAACGTTCGTTATTCCCGCCGATAGCGCCCTTTCCGCTATCGTTTTGCCAACTACTCTCGCTGCCTCTATATTTCCCGTCGCCCTCAGATTTCCTTTAATCTCTGTTTGCACGGTGGAAGCCGATACCAACACACGAGCGCCATCGGCACTCGTTACCTGCGCATAGATGTGTCGTGGGGTTTTATGCACAGTCAAACGGTTAACCCCCAGCGATCTAATGATCGCTCTGGCTTTTGCCGCTCGTCTCAGTCTCGCCAATTTCTTATCCATCAATCACCTATTTCTTTTTCGCTTCTTTTCTGACGACTTCCTCGTCAGCGTACCGTATGCCTTTTCCCTTGTAAGGCTCCGGCGGCCGATACGCACGTATGTCGGCAGCGAACTGACCTACCCTTTGCTTGTCGCACCCCTTAACCACAATCTCGGTTTGAGACGGTGTTTCAATAGTGATCCCTTCCGGTGCCCTGATCTCAACAGGGTGTGAGAACCCTAAGGATAGGCTCAGCGCATTACCATTCGCCTGCGCCCTATAACCGACTCCAACCATCGTTAATCTTCGAGCAAACCCTTCGCTTACTCCAGTGACCATGTTCGCAATGGTTGCTCGAGTCGTACCGGCCATGGCGTTAGAATGCTTATCACCGCCATTGGTGGCTCGGACCACTATAGCACCGCTATCGATCTCAACGTGAACCTTCGGGCTAAGGCGGCGTGTCAACGAACCTTTTGCCCCTTTCACGGTAAGCGAATCCCCGGCGATGTTCGCTTCTACGCCTTTTGGCAAACGAATGGGATTTTTTGCAATTCTCGACATTGCCTACACTCGACTAAGACACCAGACAGAGAACCTCGCCACCATGACCACCCTCTCTTGCCTCCTTGTCGGTCATGACCCCTTTCGAGGTAGAGACGATAGCTGTCCCTAGCCCCCCCAAAACAACCGGTAGTTTGTCCTTCGATCTATAAATTCGGCGACCGGGTTTGCTAACTCGTTCGAATGACTCGATCACCGGCTGCCCTTTGTAATATTTCAGCTGTACCCGGAGTTCGGCCTTGCCGCCCGTTTGGCCTATCACTTCGTAGTCCGCGATATATCCTTCGTCCTTCAAGACCCGACATACTGCTGTCTTTATCTTTGATGAGGGCATAACGACCTCACTTTTTCCGGCGGCTTGCCCGTTCCGTATGCGGACAATCATGTCAGCCAACGGGTCTGTCATACTCATTTCTATTCTCCGCTAAAAACGGTTGGTTTTTTTACGAGTTCTCGTCGGGCTAATCAGCCATTACCAGCTGGCCTTGGTTACGCCGGGCACATCCCCACGCATGACGGCTTCCCGTAGCTTGTTCCGTCCAAGTCCGAACTTTCGATAGAAGCCATGGGGTCTCCCGGTTAGGCTACACCGGTTGTGTAAACGGCATGGCGACGCATCGCGGGGTAACTGTTGAAGCTTAAGCTGAGCCTGATGTTTTTCTTCCTCGGTCGCGGAGGCACTTTTGATGATGGCCTTCAAAGCTGACCGCCTCTCGTAATACTTGCTCACCAACGCCTGACGCTTCTTCTCGCGCGCAATCATCGATTTTTTTGCCATTGCCGTTTTTACGTTCTAAAAGGAAACTTGAACTGCTCCAACAGCGCCCGCGCTTCTTCGTCGCTGACCGCTGAGGTCGTAATCGTTATATCGATACCCCTTATCGCATCGATCTTGTCGTAATCGATCTCCGGGAAAATTATCTGTTCCCGAACACCCATGCTATAGTTCCCTCGACCGTCGAACGAACGTGGGTTTAATCCACGGAAATCCCGAATTCTCGGTATGGCAACGTTCACTAGTCGATCTAAAAATTCATACATCCTATCACGCCGTAGGGTGACTTTGCAGCCTATAGGCATTCCTTCTCTGATCTTGAAGCCTGCGATCGACTTTCTCGACGTAGTCACAACAGGCTTTTGTCCGGAAATCTTTTGAAGATCATCCATCGCGTTCTGGAGGATTTTTTTATCGGCCACGGCTTCGCCTACACCCATGTTGAGAGTTATTTTTTCCAGTCGCGGAACTTGCATTACTGACCGGTAGTTGAATCGCTTCATTAGCTCCGGAACTACCTTTTCTTTGTAAAGGGATTGAAGCCTAGCCATACTTGTTTTCCGCCTAATCAAACGTCAATAACTTCGTTGGTGGACTTGAAATATCGAACCTTCCTACCATCGGCCAAAAGTCTAATGCCCACCTTGTCGGGTTTATTCGTAGCCGGATTGAACAATGCAACGTTCGAACGATGTATCGGCATGGGTTTTTCTACGATACCGCCGCTTATTCCCCTCATCGGAATAGGCTTTTGATGTTTCCTCACCACGTTTACACCCTCGACGACAACGCGGTTATCGGACGACACTGTCAACACTACTCCCCTCTTCCCTTTGTCTTTACCGGCGATTACGATGACCTGATCACCTTTCTTAATCTTTCGCATGAAGCTAGGCTCCTCGTTAAAGCACTTCGGGTGCGAGGGAGATGATTTTCATGAATTTTTCCGAGCGCAGTTCTCGCGTGACAGGGCCGAAAATGCGGGTGCCGATGGGCTGAAGTTGATTGTTAAGCAACACCGCCGCGTTCCCGTCAAACCGAACGACCGAACCATCGGCACGACGAACGCCCTTTTTGGTTCTAACGACTACAGCGTTGTAGACTTCGCCTTTTTTGACACGCCCCCTTGGGATGGCATCCTTGACGCTGACCTTGATGACGTCGCCGATGTTTGCATACCTGCGATGCGAACCGCCCAGCACCTTGATGCACATGACCTTTCTTGCTCCGCTGTTGTCGGCGACATCCAGGTTGCTTTGCATCTGAATCATCTTCAATACCCCTCACATTTTCTCTTTGTGCTGACAGCTCTCACTTCGCCCGCTCAATAATTCTGTCGAGTTTCCAAACCTTTCTTTTGGACAACGGGCGCGTCGACGAAACAACCACGACATCACCCTCCTGGCACTCGTTGTTCTCGTCGTGAGCCATTAACTTGCTCGTCTTTCGAACATACTTTCCGTAAACCGGATGGGATACGAGTCGTTCCACCAACACGGTTATAGTCTTGTCCATCTTCGAACTGATCACCTTCCCCGTTACGGTACGGGGCGCCTTGACTGTTTCGCTCATACTGCGCCACTCTTCTCCGTCAGAACCGTATTGACTCTAGCGATATTTCGCCTGATGGTCCGTAGCTGATCCGGCTTGGTCAATTGCCCAGTTGCCTTCAGCATTCTCAGATTGAACTGTTCTCGGTGAAGCTCAAGCAGCAGATCTTTGAGTTCGCCCGGCGTTTTCGATCTCAGGTCGTTGGCTTTCATTACATAACCGTCCGAAACGAAAAGGTGGTTTTTATCGGAAGCTTTGCGGCCGCAAGGCTAAACGCCTCGCGCGCTAATTCTTCGCTTACCCCTTCAAGTTCATAGAGCATCGTACCCGGCTTGACTTCCGCAACCCAGTATTCGACGCTGCCTTTTCCACTTCCCATCCGAACTTCGAGAGGTTTCTTCGAAATCGGTTTATCGGGGAATATCCGAATCCACATCTTCCCGCCGCGTTTAATATGGCGCGTAATGGCTCGCCGCGCAGCCTCGACCTGTCTTGCGGTAATACGCCCCCGCTCCACGGCTTTTAAACCGAACTCGCCGAAACTTACCCGGTTGCCTTTGGTGGCCAGCCCCGTGTTTCTACCTTTCTGCTGTTTTCTGTACTTCGTTCTTTTCGGCTGCAACATGGTCGACTAGCCCCGATTAAGCTTCAGACGGCGCGATGCTCTTCGCTTCGCTCTCTGAGGTCGTAAAAACTTCGCCCTTAAAAATCCACACTTTCACGCCGATAACGCCATATGTGGTCTTCGCTTCTGCGAAACCGTAGTCGATGTCGGCTCGAAACGTGTGGAGCGGGACCCGCCCCTCGCGATACCACTCGCTGCGCGCGATTTCAGCGCCGTTCAATCGACCAGCCACATTGATCTTTACACCTTCTGCACCAAGGCGGAGCGTATTCGTGACGGCCCGCTTCATGGCACGGCGAAACATAATCCGTTTCTCTAGCTGCTGAGCCACCCCTTCTGCCACCAGCTGCGCGTCTAATTCTGGTTTCCGAATTTCCTCAATACTAATCTGTACAGGGATCCCCATCATCGACGACAAATCCCGGCGGAGCGCATCAATATCCTCGCCTTTTTTTCCAATCACGAGGCCCGGCCGCGCCGTGTGAATCGTAATGTGCGCGTTATTCGCCGGCCGGTTGATTTGGATCCGGCTAATTGACGCATGCCCTAGCTTTTTCTTAAGGAACTCCCGAACCTTCAAATCGTTATAAAGAAAGACTGGGTAGTCTTTGCTCGACGCGTACCACCGCGAACTCCAGTCTTTAATGTAGCCGAGCCGTATGCCCGTCGGGTGAACTTTCTGTCCCATAAATGCCCTTTTATCGGTGTTCTGAGACCTGAATGGTTATATGGCACGTGCGCTTAAGAATCCGGTTCGCACGTCCTTTTGCGCGTGGCGAAAGGCGCTTCAGCGTTGGCCCCTCGGCCACCTCGATCGCGCTCACCATTAATTCGTCCACATCAGCACCGTCGTTGTGCTCTGCGTTTGCTATCGCGGATTCAAGCACTTTTTTCAAAATTCGTGCGGACTTTTTCGTACTAAAGGTAAGAACGTCGAGCGCCCGATCAACTTTCAATCCCCGAATCTGATCCGCCACGAGCCTGCATTTTTGCGCAGATATCCGTGTATTGCTCAGCTTCGCTACTGTTGCCATTTTACCCGCCTCTACTTCGTCTTCTTGTCCGCCTGGTGACCTTTATACGTTCGAGTCGGGGCGAACTCTCCAAGCTTGTGACCCACCATGTTGTCGGTTATGAGGATTGGCAAATGTTGGCGTCCGTTATGGACCGCCAGGGTATACCCGATCATCTCCGGTATTATCATCGACCGGCGCGACCAGGTCTTAATGGGCCTTTTTGTCCCCGATTGCGCCATCTCGGCCAATTTCTTCATCAGGTGATGGTCCACAAACGGTCCCTTCTTAATCGAACGTGGCACGTTTCTTACCTCTTATCTATTTCTGCTTGCGAGGCCGCACGATCATAGCATCGGTGCGTTTGTTGCTTCGGGTCTTATACCCTTTTGTCGGGACACCCCAAGGCGATACTGGGTGTCTACCACCGGAGGTTCTGCCTTCACCACCACCATGCGGGTGATCAACGGGGTTCATCGCGACTCCTCGCACCGTAGGACGAATTCCGCGCCAGCGTGCCGCCCCCGCTTTTCCCATGGAAATCAGGTTATGTTCATGGTTAGACACCTCACCGATCACTGCCTTGCAGTCGACCAGCACCTTACGCATTTCCGCCGAGCGAAGCCTTATCGTCGCGTAAGCTCCTTCCTTTGCCACCAGCTGGGCCGAGGTGCCACCACTACGCGCCAACTGCGCACCTTTGCCTGGCTTCAACTCTACGCAATGAATGAGAGTTCCTATCGGGATATTTCGAATCGGCAGACAATTGCCTGGGCGGATCGGCGCATACTCGGACGACAAAATCTCGCTACCGACACCCACTCCCTTGGGCGCGATCACATAGCGACGTTCACCATCCTTATAGACGACGAGTGCGATATGGGCAGTCCGGTTCGGATCGTATTCCACTCGTTCCACCCTGCCTGGGATATCGAGCTTGTCCCGCTTGAAGTCGATAACGCGATAAAACCTTTTGTGACCGCCTCCCTTATGACGAGTAGTGATGCGCCCTTGGTTGTTCCGGCCTGAACTTCTCGTCTTCTTTTCGACAAGGCCCGCGTAGGGTCTACCCTTATAGAGACCTTCGGTTCGCACTCGAACCACAAACCGTGAGCCTGCGGACGTGGGTTTCGATTTAATAAGTGCCATCGGATATTCCCGCAGTTATTTTGTTCGATGTAGTTGCGTCTCGCCTATCCTGCCGACAAGTCGATATCGTATCCCGGCTTGAGCTTGACATACGCTTTTTTCCAGTCCGCCCGCTTACCTACAAAGCGTCCGGACCGCTTGACTTTGCCGCTCACATTAAGGACATGCACGGACTGAACTTCGACCTTGAACAAAAGTTCTACAGCCTTCTTGATCTCCGGTTTGCTTGCACTCCGCTTCACACGAAATGCGATCTGCCGCGCTTTTTCGGCTGCAGCGGTACTTTTTTCGGAAATGATCGGCGCCTCAATGACATTCATTAATCTCAGCTGTCTCATGCTAGGCCGTCCTCAAGTTGCTTCGCAGCCTGCGATGTCAGAATAACCTTCTCGCTGTGCACAAGTGCCACAGGATTTAAAGACCTTACCGTACAAACTGTGATGTCTCGGAGATTCCGAGCGGCTAGGAACAGGTTTTCATCCATGGCATCGGTAACCACCAAGCCACGATTGAAGCCAATGGGTTCGAGCTTCTTTAGAAACTCCTTGGTCTTCGGGGCCGGGGGATAAATATCATCGCAGACCACCAACCGCCCCTGCCTCAGCAATTCGGAAAGAATCGCCCTCATCCCCGCCCGGTACATTTTCTTGTTCAGCTTCTGAACATAAGACCGAGGACGCGCGGCAAACGTGACGCCGCCCGTGCGCCAAAGCGGGCTTCGAGTGGTACCGGCACGGGCTCGTCCGCTGCCCTTCTGCCGCCAGGGCTTTGCCCCGCCACCACTCACCTCCGAACGTGTCTTTTGTGCCTTGGTACCAGACCGCGATCCGGCAAGATATGCAACTACCAACTGATGGACAAGAGATTCGTTGTAGTCTCGCCCGAATACGGTCTCGGAAACGTCGAGCGCCGCCGCGCCATCGACCGCCGATGGAATCTGCAACCCCATAGTACCCTCTTTACTTCTTAACAGCCGGGCTAATGACGACATCCGAGCCTTTGGCGCCCGGAACCGCTCCTTTAATCAGTAGTAACGAACGCTCTTTGTCGATCGCGCACACCTTAAGCGACTGAACGGTAACCGTGACGTTACCAAGATGGCCAGCCATCCGCTTACCCTTGAATACGCGCCCTGGTGTCTGATTCTGGCCGATCGACCCTGGAGCACGGTGGGACAACGAATTTCCATGTGTGGCATCCTGCGTTCGAAAATTGTGCCGCTTGACGACACCTGCAAAACCTTTTCCGATGCTTGTGCCCCGGACGTCGACGTATTGTCCCTCTTCGAATATATCGACACCTAACTCGGACCCAACCGAATACTGAGCCGTATCGTCATCGGCCAACCGGAATTCCCAAAGACCACGCCCCGCCTCAACACCCGCCTTGGCGTAGTGTCCTGCTTCCGGCCGGGACAAACGCGACCTTTTCTTAACTCCGGTCGTGACCTGAATTGCGCGATAACCGTCGGTATCCGGAGTCTTGACTTGCACAATGCGATTCGGCTCCACATGAATCACGGAAACCGGCACGGCCGAGCCATCTTCGGCGTAAATGCGGGTCATGCCGCACTTCCGCCCCACCAAACCTAACGCCATCGATCGCTCCTAATACGTCAATTCAACTTTATTTGTACGTCTACGCCGGCCGCGAGATCGAGCTTCATCAATGCATCAACGGTCTTATCCGTTGGCTCAACGATATCCATCAGACGCTTATGCGTCCTCAACTCGTATTGATCGCGCGCATCCTTGTTTACGTGCGGGGAAATAAGAACGGTATAGCGCTCCTTCTTCGTCGGCAACGGAATAGGCCCTAACACCTGAGCACCGGTACGCTTCGCCGTTTCAACAATCTCGCTGGCGGACTGATCGATCAAGCGATGGTCAAACGCCTTAAGACGAATCCTGATTCGCTGCTTCTGCACGGAACTACTCCAAAATCTTGGATACGACGCCGGCTCCGACGGTCCGACCGCCTTCACGAACCGCAAAGCGCAAACCTTCCTCCATCGCGATCGGCGCAATCAATTTCACCGTGATCTTCACATTGTCACCGGGCATCACCATCTCCACGCCTTCCGGTAACTCCACCGCTCCCGTCACATCCGTCGTCCGGAAATAAAACTGCGGCCGATAACCGTTGAAAAATGGCGTATGACGTCCACCCTCCTCCTTCGACAATACGTAAATCTCCGCCTCAAAATGCGTGTGCGGCGTAATCGTGTTCGGCGCCGCCAAAACCTGACCACGCTCCACTTCTTCCCGCTTGGTGCCACGCAACAGCACCCCAACATTGTCTCCCGCTACCCCTTCATCCAGAAGCTTGCGGAACATCTCAACACCCGTACACGTAGTCTTCGTCGTCTCCCGAAGCCCCACAATCGAGATCTCATCACCTACCTTGATCTTGCCGCGTTCAATCCGACCCGTCACCACCGTACCACGACCCGAGATCGAAAATACGTCTTCAATCGGCATCAGGAACGGCTTGTCAACGTCGCGCTTCGGCTCCGGTATGTACGCATCCAGCGCTTCCACCAGCTTCACAATCGCCGGCACCCCAATCTCACTCCGATCCCCTTCCAACGCCTTCAATGCCGAGCCTCGTACAATCGGTGTGTCGTCCCCCGGAAAATCGTACTTCGACAACAGCTCGCGCACCTCCATCTCAACCAATTCCAACAGCTCCGGGTCGTCCACCATGTCCACCTTGTTCAGAAAGACCACGATGTACGGCACACCCACCTGACGCGCCAACAGTATGTGCTCCCGCGTCTGCGGCATCGGACCGTCCGCTGCCGATACCACCAAAATCGCTCCATCCATCTGCGCCGCACCCGTGATCATGTTCTTCACATAGTCCGCATGCCCAGGGCAATCAACATGGGCATAGTGCCGGTTCGGCGACTCATACTCCACATGCGCCGTCGCAATCGTGATACCGCGCGCACGCTCTTCCGGCGCCGCATCAATTTGATCATAGGCCTTGAACTCTCCACCAAAGCGCTCCGCTCCCACCTTCGTCAAGGCCGCCGTCAGCGTCGTCTTCCCATGGTCCACATGACCAATCGTCCCCACATTCACATGCGGCTTCGTGCGCGTAAATTTCTCTTTGGACACGACCTAGATACCTCTCTACTTCTTAATTCTCAAAACGTTAACCCACAGATGCCTTCTTAATCACCGCATCCGCGATGTTCGCGGGGGCCTCTTGGTATTTCTTAAATTCCATAGAATAAGTGGCTCGACCTTGACTAAGAGAGCGCAACGTAGTCGAGTAACCGAACATTTCAGCCAATGGGACTTCTGCCCTCAACACCTTAATACCGGCATTATCTTCCATTCCCAGGATCATACCGCGACGCCTGTTCAAATCACCGACGATGTCCCCCATGTAATCTTCGGGAGTCTCAACCTCGACACTCATAATGGGCTCAAGCAGCACCGGATTTGCCTTGCGAGCACCCTCCTTGAAGCACATGGACGCCGCGATCTTGAATGCCATTTCACTGGAGTCGACGTCGTGATACGAACCGTCAAACAGAGTGACCTTAACACCGACGACAGGGTAGCCAGCCAGTATACCATTTTGCATCTGCTCTTGCACGCCCTTATCCACGGCCGGAACGTATTCCTTAGGTACGACTCCGCCGACAATGGCATTTACGAATTCGTAGCCACCCGTTTCCAGAGGCTCGATACGTAACCACACATGGCCGTACTGACCGCGCCCACCGGTCTGACGAATATACTTTCCTTCCTGCTCAACGGATTTGCGGATGGTTTCTCGATAGGCCACCTGAGGTGCACCTACGTTGGCGTCGACCTTAAACTCCCGCTTCAACCGATCGACGATGATCTCCAGATGCAACTCACCCATGCCCGAAATGATCGTCTGACCGGATTCTTCATCCGTGTGAACGCGGAACGATGGATCTTCTTGAGCCAACCGCTGCAACGCGAGCCCCATCTTTTCCTGGTCGCTCTTCGTTTTCGGCTCCACCGCAACTGAGATAACCGGCTCAGGGAATTCCATACGCTCGAGGACAACCGGCTTCTCCACCGCCGAAAGCGTCGTACCGGTAACAATATCCTTCAAACCTACACATGCAGCGATATCACCGGCGCGAATTTCTTTGATTTCTTCCCGGTTATTGGCGTGCATGCGCAGTAACCGCCCGATTCGCTCTTTATTTCCGGTTTGCGAATTGATGACGCTATCACCTGAACTCAATACGCCCGAATATACCCGAACAAACGTTAGAGTACCGACAAACGGGTCCGTCATAATCTTGAATGCGAGCGCAGAGAAAGGCTCATCGTCACTCGCTTTGCGCTCGATGGGCTCCCCAGTATTAGCATCCACGCCCTTAATTGGAGGAATATCAACCGGGGACGGCAAATAGTCTACGACCGCGTCCAACATCGCCTGCACGCCTTTATTCTTGAAAGCGGAACCGCAGAGCATTGGAACGATTTCGAGAGCGATCGTACGCTTACGCAAGCCCTTCTTAATTTCTTCCTCTGAAAGCTCTCCTTGCTCTAAATACTTATTCATCAATTCCTCGTCGGCCTCAGCTGCCGCCTCAACCATCTTTTCCCGCCATTCCGCAGCAAGTTCCGCGAGCTCCTCTGGAACATCCTCGTAAGTAAACGTCGTACCGTTATCCGCCTCGTTCCAGACGATCGACTTCATCTTGACCAAGTCGACCACACCCTTGAATGAATCTTCTGCACCGACGGGAATCTGAATAGGAACCGGATTTGCGCGCAAACGTTCGCGCATCTGCTTATAAACCTTGAAGAAATCAGCCCCGGTGCGATCCATCTTGTTCACGAACGCAATACGCGGGACGCCATATTTCGTAGCCTGACGCCACACCGTCTCCGACTGAGGCTGAACACCACCCACGGCACAGTAAAGCATGCACGCACCATCGAGCACACGCATGGAGCGCTCCACCTCGATCGTGAAATCGACGTGCCCTGGGGTATCGATAATATTGATACGGTGCTCGGGATAATTAAGTCCCATACCCCGCCAATAGGTCGTCGTCGCCGCCGACGTAATGGTAATTCCGCGCTCCTGCTCTTGCTCCATCCAATCCATCGTAGCGGCGCCGTCATGAACTTCGCCGATCTTGTGGTTTACGCCGGTATAGAACAATACACGCTCTGTAGTGGTAGTCTTACCTGCATCAATGTGCGCAGAAATCCCGATATTCCGGTATCTCTCGATTGGAGTCGTGCGTGCCACTGTCTTAACCTTCGCTAACCTGGATTGGAAAAAATCTAAAACCGCTGCTCACCAGCGATAATGTGAAAATGCCTTGTTTGCCTCAGCCATTCGGTGCGTGTCCTCCCGCTTTTTCACTGCCGCTCCCCGATTTTCGTTCGCATCCAGTACTTCCGCGGCGAGTCTCATAACCATTCCCTTCTCACTTCTCTTACGCGCTGCATCGATAAGCCATCGCATTGCAAGAGTCATCCTGCGGGCCGGACGAACCTCGACTGGAACCTGATAGGTGGCACCCCCGACACGTCGCGACTTAACTTCTACTAGCGGCTGCACATTCTCTAGTGCTTTAATCAAAATATCCAACGACGGCTGACTGGTCTTAGCCGCGATATGATCCAAAGCACCATAAACGACCTTTTCGGCCACCGATTTCTTCCCATTCAACATCAGCATGTTGACAAAGCGCGCCAGAATTTCGCTGCCAAAGCGCGGATCCGGAGTAACCTGTCTTCTTTGAGCGACCCTTCTTCTAGACATAACGCAACCCAGAACTCAGTTAACTTTTCGGTCTCTTCGCACCGTACTTAGACCGACCTTGACGACGCTTCTGAACGCCCGCCGTATCAAGACTGCCACGCACAATGTGATACCGCACACCCGGCAAGTCCTTTACACGACCACCCCTGATCAAGACCACGGAGTGTTCCTGCAAGTTATGCCCTTCGCCGCCGATATAGCTGGTCACTTCGGCACCGTTCGTTAAGCGAACACGAGCCACCTTTCTCAACGCGGAATTCGGTTTCTTAGGCGTAGTCGTATAGACACGGGTGCATACACCACGCCGCTGCGGACAACCGTCCAGAGCCGGCACATTGCTTTTGTCTTTTTTTCTGACTCGCGGCTTCCGAACCAACTGGTTAATCGTTGTCATCACCGAACTCCAAAACTTTTTCGCTTAACCTTCGGGAAAATTGGCACCAGGGACCCCGTACCACCTAAAAACACCAAAAAGCGCTGGTAAAGCGCCGAAATTTAAAATCAAAAGGCCGACTTGTCAATATCATCCCTGACATATCGAAGCCATGATAGAACCAACACCCTCCTTACTCGACAGCGTTAGTTCGTTGCCTTTCGACTGGACATCCGAAAACCGCGACGCCCAACACCCGACATCCCTCCAGAACCCCAAAACTTAGGGGTTGATCAAAGTCCACTCAAAACGACCTTAATCAGTCACATCGAGCAAAAAGGCAGAGAGAGGGAATAATAGAAGGCAAGACCGCTCAATCAGCCTGAAGGCACAACCAATCCCACATCCATTTATTTCCTAATATGTCATCCGAATCGGACGGATACCGAGAACACTGCCACTCCCTCGATGCAGCCACACCCCACAGACCGGCGACGAACACACCGCTAAAGGAATAGAGGGGAAAATTCAGGATGGCTACGATTGACCAACGGCCTAATTGACAAGGTTCCCAATTCGCGAGCCCGCATAAACGCTACAGAAACTCGCAAGAAAAAAATGGCTCCCCCGGACGGGCTCGAACCGCCGACCCGCTGGTTAACAGCCAGCTGCTCTACCGACTGAGCTACAGGGGAACAGACTGAGCGCGTTATTATAAGACAGAACTCAACTCCGTCAAACACCGCGCGCATTATGAATGGCGCGCCTGGAGAGATTCGAACTCCCGACCACCTAGTTCGTAGCCAGGTACTCTATCCAACTGAGCTACAGGCGCGCAAGAGACTAAGTATTATCAATAAAGCCACGCGTTTCGTCAAATAATTTTTCTTATCTCCTCCGCGCGGCGCCTGCCTCTGCGAAAGTCTTCACGGAAACGCTGACTAAATCGCCGCCTCTGATAGAACAACATCGCCGCGCTACTTCGGCAGATTACCCACTACCGATGAAACTATTTGGACTGAATCCCAGCGCTTGTAAGACACTGACCTGAGAACTACTCTTGGGGATCCTTCCGCCCGTTGCAGATGGAAATAATATCGACTGCAAACTCACAATGGCGGCCGCTATAAGGTGAAAAACACCTAAATTACCGAAGATTGTGAATGCGTTCCGAAAAATGCTCGAATCACACTCTTAAATATTCCGTAACCGATCACGATTCAACGCAAGCCATTGAAGGCCAATGATGGGAATAGCCGCTTGAACTCGCCCCTGCTCAAGCCACTCCATCGCCTGGTCAAAACTCACCACTCGAGCCAGAATATCCTCGTGCTCCTCGTCAAGCCCGTGAATACCTTCTAACCCTTTTGAATCGACAATTCCGCAAAACAGTGTGACTTTCTCGGCGCATCCGCCAGGCGTCGGAAAGAACTCGGCTATATGAATCAAGCGGCGAATTTGACAACCAGCCTCCTCGCGAGCCTCACGGTGAGCGACATCTTCAGGGCTTTCCCCCTCTTCAACAACACCCGCGACCACTTCAAGCAGCCAAGGGTCCTCATTTACGAACATGGCCCCAACCCTGAATTGCTCGATCAGAACCACTTGATCAACTGCAGGATCGTAAGGAATCACCGCAACACTCCGGCCCCGATGAAACAATTCTCGATCCAAAGGCTCGCTCCAACCGCCACGAAACAATGTGTGCCTGAGGCGGATGCGCGACAAACTGAAGAAGCCGGAATAAATCGGTTCTTCTTCGATCAATTCGAATGCTTTCTCGATCTCCTTCATTAACGAAGCCGTTTTAGTGCAGGCTAGGTTCGACCGAGATTGCGCTACGGAGCATATAACCAAACGCCGTACCGATGCGGCTCGCTAGACGAGCCCACAGGCTTTCTTCAGGCGTGTAGTTGACTATATCCTTGGCACCTATCACCGTCTCTGCAACGTAGCGAACGTCCCCAAACCCATCCACCAATCCGAGCTTGAGACCTTCGGCGCCAGTCCAGACTAACCCCGAATACAGTTCCGAGACGTCTTCCCTCAAACGCTCGCCCCGCCCCTGCCGTACAGCATCTATAAATTGCTTATGAATGGCATTGAGCACCGATTGGATATGCTCTTTCGCCACTGGATCCACAGGCGAAAACGGATCGAGAATCGCTTTGTGCTCACCGGCTGTCATCACCCGGCGCTCTATCCCAAGCCGATTAATGGCTTCCACAAATCCGAAACTGTCCATGATCACACCGATGGACCCGACGATACTCGACTGATTAACGAAAATCTTATCCGCCGCGGACGCAATGTAATAACCCCCAGAAGTACACATGTCCGCAACTACGGCATAAATCGGGAGTTCAGGTTTAAGCTTTTTTATTCGTCGAATCTCCTCATAGACATAAGCCGACTGGACCGGGCTCCCGCCGGGCGTATTCATGCGCAAAATGATTCCCTTGGCACCTGCTGCATCCGCAGCAGCCCTGAGCCCTTCTATAATCGAGTCCGCGTTCGCCTTTTCCCCTGCGGCAATCATGCCAGCCACGTCGACAACCGCGGTATGGCTCGTCGCGCTCCGACTCCGCTGCTCAGAGAACGGTTGCGCAACTAGCCAAAGCGCGACCCCGAAATAGACCAGCATCAAAAGCTTGAAAAATATTCCCCAGCGTCGCGCCCTCCGCTGCTCCATAAGAGTCGCCAACAGTACTTTTTCCAAGGTCTCCCGTTCCCACGCGGAAGATGGCGCTCTTTTTTCGGCCTCGCGTTGATTTTCGTTTATATCGTGTTGGTCCATAGTGTTTTTCACAAAACAAAAATCGATTTCTCAATTCAAAAACCTTAAAAGGTCGGTGGTCCGCTCTATGCACAGGAGAGGACTCAATTCCATCAATTGCGCCAAATCGTTCGCACCGCACCCTACGCCTACCGCAGCAACTCCGGCGTTTCGAGCCATACGAAGATCGTGAAGCGAATCGCCCACCATCAAAGTCCTACTTTCATCGATACCGAGTTCGGACATGAGTTGAAGGAGCATTTCCGGGTTAGGCTTGGATACTGTTTCGTCTGCGCAACGAGTTGAGTCGAAAAGCCTTTCTGTGCCCGTTAAGGCAAGCGCATGGTTGAGTCCGGATCGCGTCTTGCCGGTTGCAACGGCGAGGCGGTAGCCGCGCTGCTTCAATTCCGTCAACATGTCCAACACTCCAGCAAACAATCCGTCAGCGCCAATTACCTTGCTACTGTAATAACGCCGGTAGCATCCCGCTAAACGAAGCGCCATTTCAGCAGGGTATTCGGGGAATAGAACTTCCATCGCTTCTTTCAATCCAAGACCGATGACGGACCTAGCCTCCATATCGGAAGGCACCGGAAGACCACAGTCTGACGCCGCCAGCTGCAAGCATTCGACAATCCATCCCACCGAGTCGAATAGCGTGCCATCCCAATCGAAAACCAGGAGGTCAAATCGGTCCTTCACCGCGGCAATCCCTTCAGAACGTCGCGAAGGTCCTGATCGAGCGGAGCTCTCACCTCGATCAGCTTTCCGGTACGTGGGTGACGGAAGCCCGCCTCCAAAGCATGAAGGAAAAGACGCTTCAAACCACGCCGACGGAAGTCCCGATTCACCTCGTCATCGCCATACCGCTCGTCGCCGACAATGGGATGCCCCATGGATCGGGCGTGAACGCGAATTTGATGGGTTCGCCCGGTAATTGGACGAGCCTCGACCAGTGTCGAATTGGCGTAACGTTCCTTTCTTCTGAATTCGGTAACTGCTGGCTTTCCATCCCGTGCTACCTTAACCAACCGTTCGCCGCTCTGCAGAACGTTCCTTTTTAGCGGCGCATCGATCATCCACCGGGCTCTGCTCCACCTCCCGGCCAGGAGGGCAAAGTAAACCTTCTCAACTTCGTCGTTGCGAAACTGCTCGTGCAGGATTCGTAGGGCGCTACGCTTTTTCGCAATCAGCAAACAACCGGATGTGTCTCTATCCAACCGATGCACGAGCTCCAAAAGTCCCGCTCCTGAACGGATTTCTCGAAGACCTTCGATCACACCGAAACATAAACCGCTACCACCGTGCACCGCCATTCCTGCAGGCTTATTGAGAACCAAGAGGTCGTCGTCTTCGTATAAAATTCGAGACTCCAATCGGGCTCGCACAAAGTCCTTGGGTACCCGCTTGGAATCGCGGATCGTCAATCTAACAGGCGGAACACGGATCAAATCCCCAACATGTAGGCGTTCTTGCGCCTGAATGCGTCCGCCATTGCAGCGGACTTCCCCGGTGCGCAGAATTCTATAGATATGGCTTTTGGGCACACCTTTAAGGTGTGTGAACAGGAAGTTGTCGATCCGCTGTCCCGCACTTTCCTCGTCGACTTCTATCCATTTTACGGTAGCACCGTTCACTGCTTGTTTCATGAGGACATGATAGCAGCTTTACCTGGCTAAATTGATGACTCCCCTTAAGATTGTTATAGTTAACTCACGGTTGCCAGCAACCGAACGCCAAGTCGTTAGCCAGCCCTGGAAACCCATAAAGCGCTGAACGGCCAGGACTCAAAGGCCTATAAGAATGCCTAAAGAAGCGATCTTTAACTCAGGGTTACCTGGCTCGGGGACGGAAAGCCGTAGGTTCGCGGTTCGTGGGGCGTCGAGCATGATCAGGGGAAAATGACTTGATCTTCGACTGAATGGGCCGGTTTGACCGCCCATACGGCGGCTGCCCTAGACCATCCGACCTTATATCAGACCCAACTGAGAACCGCTTACCGACCGGAATCCTTCATTGGCGACAGACAGAACATTGTTTAAAGGGTCAAATGCCTAATAGGGCGATTTGACCAAAACAGACGAAAACAGCAGGGTTTTTTTCGCTCGACCCATGACGAGCGAGTATCAGGTTACCTGAAGAAAACGGAAATCCCTCCTCTTGATCGAGGCAGGAGTCTCTTTCGGCGTCAAGGCTTGGTTTTTCAGCGCATTAGGCGCATTTACGTCAATTAAGAACCCAATTTTGACTGATAGAAACAAGGCTACTGTATGAAACCGCTTTTCCGCTTCTTCGGGGAACCGCTAAAGGATCAGCCGAATGAGAAGAATGTTAATCAACGCTACCCAACCCGAGGAACTTCGGGTTGCTCTGGTAGACGGACAAAAACTTTACGATTTTGATATAGAAATTCCTTCCAAAGAACAGAAGAAAGCCAATATCTACAAAGGTATCATCACACGAATCGAACCCAGTCTCGAGGCAGCTTTCGTCAATTACGGCGCGGAGCGTCACGGCTTTTTGCCATTCAAAGAAATCACACCAAATTATTTCGGTCACGCCGTGGATGAGGAGTTCTCCCGGCGCGATATCAAGGATTTAATCAAGGAAGGTCAGGAAGTCATTGTTCAGGTCGAGAAGGAGGAGCGCGGAAGCAAAGGCGCGGCATTAACAACGTATATCAGTTTGGCTGGGAGTTACTTGGTCCTGATGCCAAATAACCCGCGTGCCGGCGGCATTTCTCGACGTATCGAGGGCGACATTCGGTCTGACATGCGAGAGGTCATGAGCCAGCTCGAAATTCCGGAAGGGATGGGACTGATTGTTCGAACCGCTGGCGGCGGTAAATCGGCCGAAGAGCTGCAATGGGATCTCAATTATCTCTTGCAACTTTGGGAGGCAATCGACCGCTCAGCAAAGGAAAAGCCGGCGCCTTTCCTGATCTTTCAGGAGAGCAATGTGATCATTCGCGCACTGAGGGACCACCTCCGCAGCGACATCGACGAGATCCTGATCGATGATGTTGGCACTTTCAAGCTGGTACGCAGCTTCTTACAACAGGTCATGCCGCAGTTCATCCAAAAGGCAAAACTGTATCAAGATCCGGTTCCGCTATTTAGTCGTTATCAGATTGAAAGCCAAATCGAAACCGCTTACAGCCGCGAAGTCCCCCTGCCATCCGGCGGAGCCATTGTCATTGATCACAGCGAAGCACTGACTGCGATCGATATCAACTCCGCTCGCGCAACTAAAGGCGGCGATATCGAAGAAACTGCTCTGAACACGAACTTGGAAGCTGCCGATGAAATTGCGCGCCAACTCAGACTTCGAGACTTGGGCGGTTTGTTTGTCATCGACTTCATCGATATGATGGCGGCGCGCAATCAGCGCGCTGTAGAAAACCGGCTGCGCGAAGCCATCAAAGCGGATCGCGCGCGAGTTCAAATCGGCCGAATTTCCCGCTTCGGCTTGCTGGAAATGTCTCGCCAGCGGCTCCGCCCGTCGTTGGGCGAGTCTAGTCTACTCACCTGTCCGCGGTGCAACGGGCAAGGTTCCGTGCGAAGCGTACAATCGCTGGCTCTCTCGGTGCTGCGGATCATCGAAGAAGAGGCGATGAAAAAAAATACCGAGAAGGTTATCGCTCATTTACCGATCGACTCTGCTACGTACTTGCTTAACGAAAAACGCTCGGCTATCGCGGATATCGAAAAGCGCCACCAAGTCAGCGTTATCGTAGTGCCCAGCAAGCACCTGGAAACGCCGGCGTACGAAATCCAGCGTGTGCGAAGCACCGGCACGGAAGAGGAAAGCGACCGAAAACCCAGTTATCAGATGTTCCGCTCGGCTGAACCCGAGCTCCCCCGATTTACGAGGGAATCCGCATCGGTCAGCCCTGAGCCGGCCGTCAAGGAATTTCTACCTACCCACCCTGCACCAATCTCTGGAGCCAGCAAACAGGCTGCAGGAGGCTTCATCAAACGATTTTGGTCTATTTTGACCGGAAGCAAGATCGACGAAGAAACGGAGAGAGCAAGCCAAAAGCCTAGATCAACATCTTTGCAGGCGGCTCAGCCGCAGCCTTATCGACCCGCCGAGGTCAAGGAACGCCAACATTTCATTGGTGGAGAAATCCTTGAACCGCGAGAGCCTGAAACTCGCACGATTGTTCCGGAGAAACAGGAGTCCAGCAACGGCGACAACCGAATCCGAGATCAGTCAAGGCGCGCGGGATCACGGAGAAGGCGCTCTAGAAGGGGCGAATCTGGCTTAGCACGCGATGGCCAACCAAGTCAGTCCCGAGACTTTGTCCCGGAGAGGGCCGAGGAAGACCTTCTGCGGATGGAGGAGAGCCTGACGATTAGTCATGAATCGACAAATGAAGAATCGCCCCAAGCCATAATGGCCGTGCCAACGCCCAGCGATGAGACTTCAACCGTGGATGAACTGACCGGCACGTCGCACGAACGCGAGGAAAATTCCGAAGCGCCAATCATCTACCTGCCACGGTCTATAGCACCAGAAGAAAATCTAGCCGAGCGGGAAGACGCTAGGTCAATCCACATGCCTGCCATCGGAACCGTTGAGCTCGAGTCCGTTTCGGAGAACAAAGAAGAAATCGAAGCGGAAAATTCGAATCCCGAAGTCAGAAAATCACCTCGCCGGTCTTTAGCCAGACGTCGGGGGCGCGGCAGACGGGACAGGAGATTTGGCGTCAAGCGTATTGAATCTGGTGAAGGACTAGAAGATGCCACGGCGCCTCAGGACGATCACCATGAAACAAGCGAGAATTTATCGGCAACCGACGACAACCGCTATTCCGACGGGTACCAGCCAACTGAAGAGAGCAGAACCACGGCCACCGTCATCGTACCTGACAATTCAAGTGTGGAAAACGGCACGGAGTTAGATTGACCTTAGGGAACAAAATAAACGCTGGCGGAATGTCGCGCAGTTCAACCGCGCGACATTCCGCCCATGCAACTTGCAGTCAGCATCAAAGCGGCCGGCGTGGTTTATACCTCATGCTCGGAGTGCGTGTGCGTAGACTGTTCTCCTCTGAGCCCTTAGGCGGGCGTGTCCTGAGCTTAAAGTCAATGGGTTCAGGATAAGCCCGTTGACGGCCTTCTTTTTTGCCACTACTGAGATCAAACTCTTGACCGAAGTTGGACCGCACTTACACCTCCAACTCGCTCTGTAAGTGACTGTCCAACATCTCCTCGGCATGCGCTAAAGTTTGCTCCGTTACCCGGATTCCACCGAGCATACGTGCAATCTCGCGCTTTCTGTCCTCACGAGACAATTTTCGGACGATCGATCGCGTGATGCCGTCAGCGTTAACCTTTTCCACTAATAAATGGCAATGGCCTTGAGCCGCCACCTGAGGCAGATGGGTCACGCAGAATACCTGCCTCCCCAGAGCGAGCGCGCGCAACTTTTGACCGACAATCTCGGCTACTCGTCCGCCGATTCCCGTATCGACCTCATCAAATATCAGGCTTGGAACGGTCTTAGAATCCGTCGCCGCCACCTGAATGGCTAAACTGATGCGTGACAACTCGCCGCCAGACGCGACTTTGGCTAAAGGACGCGGCGGCAAGCCCGGATTGGCGCTTACCAGAAACTCTGCATGATCCCACCCGAGGGGTGTTGGTTCTTTCGCGCTCTCGGTTCTTACTTCCACCACAAATTGGCCTTGTGGCATACCCAATTCCTGGATCACCTCGGAAATACGCGACTGCAATGTACAGGCAGCGGCTTTTCGGCGTTCGGATAATGCGTCGGCGACTTTCTGATAATCTGCGAGAATCCGCTGAAGCTCCGATTCTAAGGCTTCGATTCTTTCAGATTCATGCACAATACTGCTTAACTCAGAGCGTAAGGAATCGAGCCGTTCAGGCAATTCTTCCGGCCGCACTTGGTGTTTTCGGGCAAGACTATGGATATCGCCGAGGCGTCGTTCTAGCCAATCGAGACGCCCGGGGTCCGTTTCGACTCGATCGAGCTGACGACGAAGCTGCAACGCCGCTTCCTTGACATACACTTGCGCTTCATTTAGGAGAGCCGTCGTTCCTTCCATTTCAGGGGCCAGTCGGCTTAAGTCCGATAAGGCATGGATGGCTTGCGCCAATTGCGCGTTGACCGAGCGGCTCTCGTCTTCGTAGAGAAGGTCGAGCTGTGCCTGACCGGTGCTGAGGATTTTGCCGACATTGGCAAGTAAGGTATGCTCTTCGATCAGCGCCCCATAGTCGAGGCCAGCAATGTCATGCTGTTCCAGTTCCTCGATTTGGTACCGCAACAACTCTTCCCGCGCAGCTTGATCCCGAGCAGAACCGGTGAGTGTATCCAGCTCTGCCCGAACGCGCCGCCAATGCTCATAAAGATCGCCCGCCCGCATCAGCAGCGCTTCGTTCCCAGCTGCCTCGTCCAATAACCGGCGTTGTTCCGCCGCCTTTAGAAGATGCACATGAGCATGCTGACCGTGTATCTCAACCAGATTGGAGCCTAATTCCTGAAGGGCTTGCAAGGTCACCGGGCGACCATTGACGAACGCCTTAGAGCGGCCGTCCTGACCGATTACCCGCCGAATCAGACACTCACCGTCCTCTAATAATTCATTTTTCTCTAGCCAACGAAGCGCATCGGGCGCGTCATCCAGAGCAAACGAAACATTGATTTCGGCACGGGCCGCTCCGGGGCGAACAAACCCGGAGTCGGCGCGATCACCCAAAGCCAGTCCGAGCGCAGTCAATAATATTGATTTTCCGGCTCCTGTTTCGCCGGTCAGCACAGTGAAGCCCTGCTCGAATTCAATTTCGAGCAATCTGACAATAGCCAAATCTCGGATGCTGAGATGGACGAGCATAGTCAGCTTCGATAACCGGAACTCCAGTTGAGCTTGGCTCTCAGGATCTCGAAAAAATCGTAATCCAGCGGATGAAGGATGCGAAAAGCCTCGGGTTCCCTTCGAATCTCAATCCGATCCTCGAGTTCCACACCGGGAATCGACACATTGTCGCAAACGACCTGCACTTTAAACTGCTTGCCGGGCCTGAACGCAATCTCAACGACACTCTCATCAGCCACAACAATCGGGCGATTCGTTAAGGTATGCGGGTTAATTGGCGCCAATACGATCGCTTTAAGTGTAGGATGCAGAATCGGCCCTCCAGCCGAGAGCGCGTAAGCGGTAGACCCTGTAGGAGTCGATACGATTAGCCCGTCCGAGCGTTGTGAATTCAGAAAGACACCGTTAATCGACGTCTCGATTTCAATCATGCTGGCAGCGTTCCAGCTATGGACGACCACTTCATTGACCGCAGTCTGCTCGTGAATTACGCGATCGCCGCGCCAAATCTTCGCCCGAAGCAGGAAGCGTTCGTCGGCGCTGTAGCGGCCCTCAAGAATTTCATCCAGCTTGGCACACGCGTCGGACGGAGAAATATCCACAAGAAATCCGAGTCGCCCAAGATTGATTCCGATCAGTGGAATATTGAACTTCACCAGCACACGCGCAGCCGATAACAGTGTGCCATCACCCCCTACAACAATCGCTAGGTCGCAACGCTGCCCCACTTCGGAAACGGTGCATGTCTCCGGTGAAAAATCGGCTACAAAATGAGCGCAGCCCCTTTCCACCCATACACACAGACCTCTCCCGACAAGATACCGGTAAAGTCCAGAAAGGGTTTCGGCAATGCGTGGTGCGTCGGGCTTTCCGACCAAGGCCACGTTCCGGAAAATAGACGACATAGGTTTTCGATGCAGCGAATTTCCGGTGTACCTGTAAACCTGGCCAGCCCGTACCGGAATCTACATTTGAGACTGCAGATAATTCTGCAGACCGACTTTTTGAATCAATTCCACTTGAGTCTCAAGCCAGTGGACATGCTCTTCCTCGTCTTCGAGTATCTCTTCCAGAAGATCTCGGGATACGTAATCTCCGGCTTTTTCGCAGAACTCGACGGCTTCCCGCAGCGAAGACGTACTTTGAAGTTCCAATTGAAGGTCACAACCAAGCGTCTCTTCCGGGTTCTCGCCGATTTTCAAATGTCCTAAATCCTGCAAATTCGGCAGTCCCTCAAGAAACAATATACGCTCGATCAACTTATCGGCACGCTTCATCTTGCCGATCGATGCGGCGTATACGCGTTGACCGAGCTTTTCCAATCCCCAGTTCTTGTGCATTCTCGCGTGAAGGAAGTACTGGTTGATGCCGGTCAACTCGTTACCGAGTACGCGATTGAGATAGTTGAGGACCGTCGAGTCGCCTTGCATGAATGTCTCCTTGGAGCCGCTTGCGTCTGCCCACAAAGTTCGACTACATCTTAGATTAGACGCGCGTTGAGCGATATGGTATGAGCTTCTTGACACATTATCTAGGGGTTGCTAATTTTCTAGCACTCGATGGTTTCGAGTGCTAACCCTGCCATTCGAGGATACCGGTGCCTAAATATCCCCAATTGAGCGAACGAGCACAGCACTTGCTTAAAGTGTTGGTGGAGCGCTATATCGGTGAAGGCCAACCGGTCGGTTCGCGTGCCTTGGCTCGCGAAACCGGGCTAAATTTAAGCCCGGCAACCATCCGCAACATCATGGCGGACCTTGAAGATATCGGGTTGGTCACGTCGCCGCACACATCGGCTGGACGCATGCCAACAGTGACCGGCTACCGTTTTTTCGTCGACACCTTGCTGACTATTAAGCCTTTGCAGCAAGAGATCGTCCACCAGCTTCGCCAAGAACTAAGCACCCAGGAAGACCCCCAAGACTTGATCGACGCGGCATCTCGCGCGCTTTCGGAAATCACACATATGGCGGGTCTAGTAATGCTGCCGCGCCGAGAAAGCGTTGCCTTCAAACACATTGAATTTATCCCGCTGTCCGAACAACGCCTTTTGGTCATCTTGGTAACGAATGAGCAAGAAGTCCACAATAAGATCATTCACACGTCTCGCCAATTCTCTGCTGCCGATCTGCAAGCGGCGGCGAATTTCCTCAATTCCACTTATGGCGGCAAGGATTTGAGTGCAATTCGCGAGAGTCTATTCAATGACTTGCAGGAAATGCGGAACCGGCTGAGTCAGGAAATTATAGATGCAGCTGAGTTTGCCGATTTAGCAATCAAAGAGAGAGGAAAACGTCGGAAGCCGTTTGTTCTGACCGGCGAGTTCAACCTGATGGATTTTGCCGATTTGGCCAACATGGAACGGCTTCGTTCGTTATTTGAAGCATTTCATCAGAAGGAAGACCTAGTTCACCTGTTAGACCGCTGCCTGGAAACTCCTGGTGTAAAGATCTTCATCGGCGAGGAATCAGGTTATCGTGCATTGGACCAGTGCAGCCTCGTAACCGCATCTTATTCAATGAATGGAGAAACGGTAGGCGTACTGGGCGTCATCGGTCCCACTCGCATGGCGTATGAACGGGTTATCCCGTTAGTCGACGTCACAGCGAAATTGTTGGGGGCCGCCTTGAATCAAAAATCACTGTCCCCATCTTAATCTTTAATTCATTCATTAATTCACTTTGGTAGAAATAGCTGACCTGGTGCGTAGACGCACCAGGTTCGCTGTTTTTTTAAACGGAGCGTATCTATGAGCAAAGACCAGGCTTCGCCCGAATCGACGCCCAACGCACCAGATCAAGCGACTCAACCCGCATCTGTCGATGCGCCAATCGAGACGAAAGAAACCGAAAAGAAAGAAGGTATTATCGAACCGGCTCCAATCGAACAACTTGCGGAACAATTGGCTGAAGCAACTCGGCGGGCAAATGAAAACTGGGATAAGTTCCTTCGAACACAGGCCGAGTTGGAGAACCTGCGCCGCCGTTCGGAAAAGGAACTCCAGAATGCCAACAAATATGCGCTCGAGAAATTTTCGAAAGAGCTGCTGAACGTGGTTGATAGCCTCGAACTGGGCCTACAAGCCGCTGCAGGAGAAAGCACGGACGTGGCGAAATTGCGTGAAGGAATGGAACTCACGCTAAAGCAGTTGAATACGGTACTGGAAAAATTCGGTATCAGAGCCGTGGACCCAATGGGCGAAAAGTTTAATCCCGACTTGCATCAAGCCATGGCGATGCAGCCGGCTGCGGACAGCGAGCCCAACACGGTGATAAAGGTTTTCCAGAAAGGCTATCTCCTACATGATCGCCTGTTGCGTCCGGCCATGGTGGTGGTCGCCCAAGCCGCCGTAGAACCCACACGTATCGACGAGCAAGCTTGAAATCCGCATGGCCGCCCCCACATTAGCGCTAAATCCACATCCTTCCCGACAAGCTATCGATTAATTTGGAGAATTAAATGGCGAAGATTATTGGCATCGACTTGGGCACCACCAATTCCTGTGTGGCCATTCTCGAAGCGGGCAAACCGCGCGTGATCGAAAATGCCGAGGGCGCTCGCACCACCCCTTCAATAGTAGCCTTCACGCCCGACAATGAAGTATTGGTGGGGCAATCCGCTAAACGGCAGGCGATCACCAATCCGAAGAACACCCTATACGCGGTCAAACGCCTCATCGGACGCCGGTTCAAGGATTCCGAGGTACAAAAAGACATACATCTCGTTCCTTACAAGATCGTCGAAGCCGATAACGGAGACGCTTGGATCGAGGTTAATGGCAAAAAGATGGCGCCACCGGAAATCTCGGCACGCGTGTTGATGAAGCTGAAAAAGGATGCCGAAGCGTTTCTGGGCGAAGAGGTTAAAGAGGCGGTCATTACGGTACCGGCTTACTTTAACGACTCCCAGCGCCAGGCAACAAAAGATGCAGGTCGCATCGCCGGGCTCGACGTCAAACGTATTATCAACGAGCCTACCGCGGCAGCGATGGCCTTTGGTTTGGATAGAAAGCACGGAGACGTTAAAGTTGCCGTCTACGATCTCGGCGGTGGTACGTTCGACATATCCATCATCGAGATTGCCGAGGTCGACGGAGAGCATCAGTTCGAAGTACTTTCCACCAATGGCGACACTCACCTGGGTGGCGAAGACTTCGATCTGCGCATCATCGATTACATCTGCGACGAGTTCAAAAAGGAAAACGGCATCGACCTGCATAACGATCCGCTGGCCCTGCAACGTCTGAAAGAAGCGGCCGAAAAGGCCAAGATCGAGTTGTCGTCGAGCCAACAAACCGACATCAACCTGCCCTACATCACGGCCGATGCCAGCGGGCCCAAGCATCTCAACATGAAGCTTACGCGCGCCAAGCTCGAATCCTTGGTCGAAGATTTGATTCAGAAGACTAGAGGACCGTGCGAAACCGCACTCAAGGATGCCGGCCTCAAGCCCAGTGAAATCAATGAAGTCATTCTCGTCGGTGGGCAGACGCGTATGCCGAAGGTGCAGGAGTTTGTGAAGGAAATCTTCGGCAGAGAAGCGCGCAAGGACGTCAACCCGGACGAAGCGGTAGCGCTGGGGGCAGCGATTCAAGGCGGCGTTTTAGGCGGACAGGTCAAAGACGTACTGCTTTTGGACGTCACGCCGTTGTCGCTAGGTATTGAAACCCTCGGCGGCGTCATGACCAAGCTGATCGAGAAAAATACCACCATTCCGACCAAGACCAGTCAGGTCTTCTCCACGGCCGAAGACAACCAGACTGCGGTGACCATTCACGTCCTGCAGGGCGAACGCGAAATGGCCAAAGACAATAAGTCTCTCGGCAAATTCGATCTGACCGATATTCCGCCGGCTCCACGGGGCATACCGCAGATCGAAGTGACCTTCGATATCGATGCCAACGGCATCCTGCATGTCTCGGCCAAGGACAAAGCAACTGGCAAGCAGCAGTCGATCCGTATTACCGCCTCCAGCGGTCTGAGCGAAGAGGAAATCAAGCGCATGATCAAGGATGCGGAACTACATGCGGAAGAAGACAAGAAACTGCACGAATTGGTCACTGCACGCAATAATGCAGATGCCATGATTCATGCGACGAACAAGACACTGCGTGAACTTGGCGATAAGGTGACGGCTAGCGAGCGTAGCGAGATTGAAGCAGCGATCAGCGAGCTGAAAACCGCGATGAGCGGTGACAACAAAGCCGAAATCGAACGAAAGACGGAACGCTTGACTGAACTTTCGGGTAAACTGGCCGAACGTTTATACCAACAGAAAGGCGAGACGGCAGGTTCGACCGGCGCAGAGACGGAACCAAAGGCGGAATCCAGAACCACAGAGGATGTTGTCGATGCCGAGTTCGAAGAGGTGAAAGAGGATCAGAAATAAAGCGTTCTGTTGCTTGGTATCAAACCGAGCCTCGGGTGCGGATGAGCAAAAACCGAGTATCCACTGCCCTTCGCCTTCAACGCTATGCATGACACGGTTGCGTTCCGGCGGGGGAGTACCGATGGTCAAGTTGAACGTTGGAGTATTTGAGGCAAATTCGGCTGCATACTGCGTTTTGATCCCAATTCAGCCGCAGGCGAAGCCCTGCGGCTCTTTACGTTATGGCGAAAGAAGATTATTACCAACTTTTGGGCGTGCCGCGTAACGCGAGCGATAGCGAGATCAAAAAGAGCTTTCGCCGCTTGGCAATGAAATATCATCCCGATCGCAACCGGGACAATCCAGGCGCGGAAGAACAATTCAAGAAGATCAAGGAAGCCTACGACGTACTTTCGGATCCGAAGAAACGCGCCGCTTACGACCAATTTGGCCATGCCGGCGTCGACCCGTCCATGGGAGCGGCCGGAGGATTCGGATTCACTGGCGAAAGCTTCAGCGACATCTTTAGTGACGTTTTCGGGGACATTTTCGGTGCTGGTACCGGCACGAGCCGAAGGCGGGGTACCCGCGCCCAACGCGGCGCCGATCTTCGTTACAACCTGGAAATCACTCTTGAAGAAGCGGTGGCCGGAACGGAAGTCAAGATTCGCGTTCCGACTTTCGTCACCTGCAACGAGTGTAACGGCACCGGAGCCAAAAAAGGGAGCGGTCCCACGACTTGCGCGACATGTCAAGGCCATGGCGCCATCCGCATGCAGCAAGGCTTCTTTGCCGTTCAACAGACTTGTCCGACCTGTCACGGCACAGGTCAACAAATCAAGGACCCTTGCCGTGTCTGCCACGGCTTAGGACGCGTCCAGGAAACCAAGACCCTGTCGGTCAAAATTCCACCCGGCGTAGATACCGGGGATCGCATACGTTTGGCGGGCGAAGGCGAAGCGGGAGAATTTGGCGGGCCCCCAGGTGATCTGTATGTGCAAATCTCGGTTAAGGAACACCCGATTTTCACCCGCGATGGCGCCAATCTCTATTGCGAAGTGCCAATCAGTTTTCCGACCGCGTGCTTGGGCGGCGAACTTGAAGTGCCGACACTTGATGGCAAGGTTGTACTTAAGATTCCACCGGAAACGCAAACCGGAAGGCTGTTCCGGCTTCGGGGTAAAGGGGTAAAACCGGTGCGCGGAGGTCCCCCGGGCGACCTCCTGTGTCGAGTCCGCGTCGAGACGCCGGTGCATCTCAACAAGGAGCAGATTGAACTCATCAAGAAGCTGGACGAGTCCCTGAGCGGCGGCGGCAGTCACCACAGTCCACAAGCCCATAGCTGGTTCGATGGCGTAAGGCAGTTCTTCGATAAGCTCGGACTTTAGAGGCGACCGTATCTGGCAGCGAGCACCCGCCGCGCAAAAAATTTTAGCCAAATCTCGAGAATGTCATCATGATCAAAGTTGGAATCGTCGGCGCCGCTGGCCGTATGGGACAAGCCTTGATACGCGCCTGTCTTGGCACCAACGGTATGTCATTGACAGCCGCCGTGGAGCGAAAAGACAGCCCCGCAGTAGGGAAGGACGCCGGGGAGTTAACGGGCATACCCAGGCTAGATCTTCCTGTGATTGGCGACCTGCGTAAAGCCATTTCAAATCTCGATGTGGTCATCGACTTCACCCGCCCCGACGCTACGATGGAACACCTCGCGATATGCCGTGAGTACGGTAAGCGGATCGTCATCGGGACGACTGGGTTCACGTCCGAACAGAGAGCCACCATCGAACATAGCGCACGCGATATTCCCATCGTCTTAGCGCCGAACATGAGCGTGGGAGTCAATCTCTGCTTCAAGTTATTGGAAATCGCCGCCAAAGTCATCGGCGAGCAAGCCGATATCGAGATTATCGAAGCACACCATAGGCACAAGGTGGATGCGCCTTCCGGAACCGCGTTACGCATGGGTGAGGTCGTGGCCGCGGCACTTGGCCGCGATCTGAACGAATGTGCCGTTTACGGACGCGAAGGCTATACCGGCGAGCGTGAACGCAAGAGCATTGGTTTTTCCGTCATCAGGGCGGGCGATATTGTCGGCGAGCACACTGTCATGTTCGCCGACGAAGGCGAACGTGTCGAAATTACCCATAAGGCCTCCAGCCGCATGACCTTCGCCAAGGGCGCTATGCGCGCAGCAAATTGGCTTATGGATAAAGCACCGGGAATTTATGACATGCAAGACGTGCTCGGGCTCAAGACCTAGTCGTCGCGCAGCCCAACGCCTTGACAATGCATAATCGTAACCGTCCATACTTGCGGTGCTTAGACTGCCAGTTCGATGCATTAAGGCTCATTATCCAATCGTTTTCCAAACCCGGCCTGATTCGACTCGCACTCTGTCTCATTATTGTTTTCCCTGTAGCGCAGGCCTCCCCACCGCAAGCCGCTATTGCTAGCGCACACCCACTCGCTACGGAGGCCGGTTTTGAAATCCTGGAAAAAGGCGGTAATGCCTTCGATGCTGCGGTAGCGGTCAGTGCAGCACTCGCGGTCGTCGAGCCGGCGGGATCGGGGCTCGGCGGCGGCGGGTTTTGGCTACTTCATCGTGCGGCCGACGGTAAAACGGTGATGCTGGATGGTCGGGAGCGCGCGCCTCTAGAGGCTCGCCCGGACATGTACCTCGACGAGCAGGGAAAACCAGTACCCGACAAATCCATCAATGGGGCCCTATCAGCCGGTATTCCGGGTATGCCTGCTGCGCTCGTACATCTTTCCGAACATTACGGACGCCTTCCGCTAACCACGAGCTTAGCGCCGGCTATTCGTTATGCTGAAAACGGATTTCCCATCGGCAAACGTCACCATCGCTTGCTATCTTTTCGCGTCGATATATTACGTCGCTCGAAGGCTGCGTCCGATGTTTTTCTAATCGAAGGTAATGTGCCTGACGTCGGCACGCTCTTGGTGCAGAAAGACCTTGCCAATACACTCAAGCAACTCGCCACATCTGGAAAGAAAGGATTTTACAATGGTGATTTTGCTAAAAAGTTAGTCGAAGGTGTACGAAATGCCGGCGGCATTTGGACGCTGAGAGATCTGTCCGAGTACCGTGTTGTCGAGCGGCAGCCGATTCAGGGCTTTTACCGCGGAATCCGCATTACCGCACCGCCACCACCTTCTGCCGGCGGCGTCGGGCTGATCGAGATGCTGAATATCTTGTCCGGCTATGATCTCCAAGTGGTCGACGAGTCCACTCGCAAGCATCTTATCGTGGAAGCGATGCGACGTGCCTATCATGACCGCGAGCGGTTTTTGGGCGACCCCGATTTCGTCACGATCCCTTTGCAGCGGTTGATCAGCCCCAATTACGCTGCCGGACTTCGCGCGTCAATACGTCCCGACAGAGCGCTGCCCAGCGATTATTTGAGTCACGCCAACCTCCCGGAACCGGATGGCGAAAACACGACGCATTTCTCGATTCTAGATAAGGAGGGTAACCGAGTCTCCGCTACACTGAGCATCAATTATCCTTTCGGTTCCGGATTCATGGTCCCGGGTACGGGCGTATTGCTAAATGACGAGATGGACGATTTCGCCGCTCAGCCCGGCACCGCGAATGTTTACGGGTTGGTTGGAGGACAGCCGAACACTATCGCCCCGGGCAAACGGATGCTGTCCAGCATGACACCGCTCTTTGTCGAGGACGCGTATCGGATCGGTATCATGGGAACCCCAGGCGGTAGCCGTATCGTCTCGATGATGTTGTTGGCGGTTCTCGATTTTGCCGAAGGTCGTACACCAGAATCCTGGGTCGCTGTCCCCCGATTTCACCACCAATACCTGCCGGATGTTATCCAATACGAACCGAGCGGACTGACCGAGAACGAGCAGGCAGAACTCAAAAAACGGGGCCATAAATTGAAAGCTATAGACCGCCGATACGGAGACATGCAAGCCGTGCTATGGAATAAGAGCACTAACCGTGTTTACGCGGCAAGCGATCCACGAGGCGAGGGACTGGCGAAGCTGAAATAACGGGTTCCGCGTTTGAAGTCAAGTCTACGCCCCGCCCGCGTCTTTCGACGGCTAATGCGTTTTCAATCGGGTTCGTATAGGAAACAGCCCTGGCGGAAGTCGTTGCCACCTTCAGCCAGGCTGGATCAACTGCAATTCCGTAGGTCGGCCATCCGTTGGCAACGAACCCCTGTCTCCAACTGCAACACCGGAAGGGGATGCCCTACTTACTCGTGAGGTGCCTTGTGCAGGCAGTATGAGAATGCTCTAGACGGGGATCTATGCTCGCTTAAGAAAGTTCGAGGTTTGCCAAATAGTCTTTGAAGCTCGCGCTCAACTCGGGGTGTTTCAGACCCTGTTCAACGGTTGCAATTAAGTATCCGAGTTTGGAACCACAGTCGTAGCGCTTGCCATGGAATTCATAAGCCAAGACCGGTTCCTCGTGCAGAAGCATTGCAATTGCATCGGTAAGTTGAATTTCACCGCCCGCGCCTTTTTGCACGTTATCAAGCTTGTCGAAAATAGCTGGGGTCAGAATGTACCGACCAACAACAGCTAAATTGGAAGGCGCGTTCTCAGGCTTCGGTTTTTCGACGATCTGCTCCAACTTTCCGATGTTGTGTTGAATCATATTGGCCTTAACAATGCCGTAGCTTTGGGTCTCCGCAGGAGAAATTCGTTCAACCCCAAGAACGGAACACTGCCATTCGTCGAACACGCTGACCATTTGGGACAAACAACCGGTACTCCCATCATCGATCATGTCGTCAGCCAGCAACACGGCAAACGGTTCATCTCCGATCACCGCCCGCGCACAATTGACGGCGTGTCCCAAACCCAGGGCTTCCGCCTGTCGGATGTAAACGCAGGTAACGTGAGGGGGTACGATGTTTTGAACGATTCGCAAAATTTCGGACTTCCCACGATTGGCCAACTCTGTTTCCAGTTCGTAAGCCTTATCGAAATGATCTGAGATCGCCCTTTTCGTCCGGCTCGTTATAAACACCATGACATCGACTCCAGCCGCAACCGCCTCTTCGACTGCATACTGGATCAACGGCTTGTCTACAATAGGCAACATTTCTTTGGGACTTGCCTTGGTTGCCGGAAGAAATCGAGTTCCCAAACCCGCTACTGGAAAAACAGCTTTTCGTACGATCCTTTTCATTCTCTGCTCTTGGTTGAACAAAAATACAGCTTAAATTTTGCGTCTATCCTCAAGATACCGCATTACGGTTTGTGCACACGTTTCCAGAGAATCAACCCCGGAATGCAAGACGATCTCAGGGTTCTCCGGTGGTTCATACGGCGAGGAGATGCCTGTGAAATCAGGGATTTCGCCCAGTCTAGCCTTCTTATATAGACCTTTTGTATCTCGCTTTTCACACACATCCACCGATGCATCGCAGTAAATTTCGATGAAATCCTCCTCACCGACAAGTGATCTCACCATTTGTCGATCCTGCCGAAACGGGGATATAAAAGCAGTCAGGGCAATCACGCCTGCATCGACAAATAGCTTACTCATCTCTCCTATGCGGCGGATGTTTTCCCGTCTGTCTTCTATGCTGAAACCTAAATCAGAGCAAAGTCCGTGCCGAACATTGTCCCCGTCGAACACATAGGTGCGACACCCTCGTTCGAATAGCAAATCTTCGATCCGGTGAGCTAAGGTTGACTTTCCCGCACCGGAAAGTCCGGTAAACCACAAAACAAAACTTTTATGCCCGTTAAGCTGCTCTCGTTTTTCCCGTGTTACGGATGCCTTGTGCCAGACGATATTTGAACTCATAGAAATCACTTTCGCTGCCGTTGGTTCTCTCGAGTATTGTAGCTTCGAGTTCCATAGCACTCACCAGCAAGCGCCAATCTTTTTTTAAAAAAAAAGCTCCATAAAGGAGCTTAGCAATCGAAAAGACTATTGTGATCTACTTGCCCTTCGGAGGCGCCGCCGGCGGGTTTTGCGTATCCATACCTATAATGATCTTGTCCCGGTTTTTCTCGATAGTAGCCTGGCCGATGCCTTTGACGCGTCCCAGGTCCTCGATTGACTTAAATTTTCCATTTTTTTCACGGTCCTGAACGATCGCTTCCGCTTTTGCCTTGCCTACCCCGGTCAGAACTTCGGCGATCTGCTCCGCCGTTGCGGAATTGATATCCACCTGTTCGGCTGACGCGCACCAGGCAAAACCGATAAGCAATAAAGCTACGATGAGTTTTACAAGCCTTGCCATTATTTCTACTCCTTTAGTAATTAGGTATTTCTAAAGGTAGCAGCTAAAGCCTGTTACACAACCTAACTTTCTGTAAGTATTTACGGATTTTTTTGTAAGCTTTTACTGACGCTTGTGAGCGACAACATCACATGGTCCGATACGTAACTGCGCGCCACCGCACCTACTTTTCGAGGAAGCTCCGACCACCACATCTCGGCAGAATAATCAGGCCAGGAGAAGAGCCAAAACCGTTCACGCCTTGCAATAACGCGCGAGGCCAACGAGTGAGAAACAGGAACTTGAGTTCATCTTCCCGCGCTTCATTTCTCGCCTCCTTCCCTGAAGGTGAAAAAACGCGCGTTGTGGCCGCGTAGAATCTCTAACGAATAAACTGAGAGGACGCTGAAGACGCTGAACAGGAAATTTCAAACGCCACAGCAGCCAAGTACGATGCCGCGGAGCCCGTCAAAGGCCCCTGCAGACGAATGAGGTAAGTAAGTAGGAACGACTCAACTCCGCGACTGATTGACTCGGTCTCGCAGCTCTTTGCCTGGCTTGAAATGAGGTACGAATTTGGATGCTAATTCCACTGCATCGCCTGTCTTTGGGTTACGTCCGATCCGTGGAGGACGATAATGTAGTGAAAAGCTGCCAAATCCTCTGATTTCGATCCGCTCCCCTGAGGAAAGAGCGTGGGTCATATGCTCGATCATTCCTTTTACAGCCATCTCAACGTCCTTGAACGGAAGATGGCTGTATTTTTCTGCCAAAAGATTGATCAATTCTGACTTTGTCACTGTCATTTCCATGAGTGGCAGGGAGCCGCACACGGCTCCCTAGTCTGACCTGACTATTTATTTTCCATCTGTTCCTTGAAGATATCTCCCAACGTCGGCATGCCGGACGCAGATTGCTGAGCGTATCCCTTGATCGCCGCAGCCTCCTCCTCTTGATCTTTGGCTTTGATCGAAAGCGTAATCAACTTGTTTTTCTTGTCGACGCCAATGAATTTTGCCTCGATCTCATCGCCCACTTTCAATTGGGTGCGGGCGTCTTCTACTCGATCGCGAGAAATCTCGGAAGCGCGGAGATAGCCCTCTACGCTATCGGCCAACGTAACTATTGCTCCTTTTGCATCGACCTCTTTGACGACGCCCTGAACGACACTGCCCTTCTCATGGGTCGCTAAATAATTCTGGAAGGGATCCTGCTCCAGCTGCTTGATACCAAGAGAGATACGCTCCCGCTCAGGATCAATGGCCAGAATGACGGTTTCCACTTCGTCGCCTTTTTTGTACTGTCGGATCGCCTCTTCGCCCGGTATGGACCAGGAAATATCTGACAGATGAACGAGGCCATCAATAGAGCCTTCCAATCCGATGAAAATACCAAAATCCGTAATGGACTTAATATTCCCCTTAATTTTATCGCCCTTCTTGTGGGTCGCAGCGAACTCTTCCCACGGGTTAGGCTTACACTGCTTCATGCCTAGCGAAATGCGACGACGTTCCTCGTCGATATCGAGCACCATGACCTCAACTTCCTCACCCAGCTGGATCACCTTGGCCGGGTTGACGTTCTTATTGGTCCAATCCATCTCGGAAACGTGAACGAGGCCCTCGACACCCTCTTCCAACTCGACGAAACAGCCGTAATCGGTAAGATTGCTAACCTTACCGAAAAGCCGAGTACCCGGCGGATAGCGACGTGCGATATTCAGCCACGGGTCTTCTCCCAACTGCTTCAAACCAAGCGAGACCCGGTTCTTTTCCTGATCGAATTTCAGTACCTTAACCTGAATCTCCTGGCCGATCTGGACGGCTTCGGAAGGGTGCCGCACTCGCTTCCATGCCATGTCCGTAATATGAAGAAGACCGTCAATGCCGCCCAAGTCGATGAAGGCACCGTAATCGGTAAGGTTCTTTACCACACCCGTAACGATAGCGCCTTCCTTTAGGCTTTCGAGCAGCGCTTCCTTCTCGGCACTGAATTCGGACTCCACGACGGCTCGACGGGAAAGCACGACGTTGTTGCGCTTCTGGTCGATCTTGATAACCTTGAATTCGAGATCGCGTCCCTCGAGATAGGAAGTGTCGCGCACTGGGCGCACATCGACCAGAGAGCCCGGCAAAAAGGCGCGAAGCGCACCGATGGCCACGGTGAAGCCGCCGCGTACCTTACCGGTGATTCGACCGACCACTGTTTCATTGTTCTCGTACGCTCGCTCAAGCTCCTGCCACGCCTTCATCCGCTTTGCCTTGTCACGGGACAAAAGCGTGGACCCAAGGCCATCTTCCAGCATATCGAGCGCCACCTCGACGGTGTCGCCAACCTGTACCTCGATTTGCCCGTCCGCATTCAGGAACTGCCATTTCGGAATGACGCCTTCCGACTTCAAACCAGCGTTGACCACGACCACATCAGGGCCTATATCGACCACAGTGCCGGTAATGATGCTGCCTGGCCGCATCTCCGCCTGACGCAGACTCTCTTCAAACAGTTGTGCAAAGCTTTCGCTCATAAAACGATCTTGGTTCTAACAGCCAAGTCTCCCTGGCCGCTTGGGTTAAATGGTTGAACATATTGCCGAACAAAGCCGGCAACACCTAAAAATTACCGATTAAGATCTCACTTACCGCCTACAATATCGAGACAACGGGCGATAACTTGATCAATCGTGAGATCGGACGAATCAATCAGAACAGCGCCATCCGGTATAATCAGCGGCGCCTCGGTACGTTCCTTGTCGCGCCGGTCCCGTTCTTCAATCTCTTTCGTTAAGCGTTCAAGGTTAACATCAGCCCCCTTCTCTTTCAACTGCTTATACCGTCTTTTTGCGCGCACCTCCGCGCTGGCGGTGAGAAAGATTTTGTAAGGAGCATCCGGGAAAACGACAGTGCCCATGTCGCGCCCGTCGGCAACTAGGCCGGGTTCACGCCGAAAGTCTCGCTGCTTCTGGAGAAGCGCCTGCCGCACAGGGCCATAGGCGGCAATCTTCGAAGCCGTGCTGCCGCATTCTTCCGATTGGATTTGATCAGTAATTTCCCGGCCGTTCAACAGTATACGCGGCGGGTCATTCGTCTCGAATTCAAGTTCCATCGAAGACGCGATTTTGACGACGGCATCGATATCGTTGGGATCGACTGCTGCTTGCGTGACCGCCAGTGCCAAGGAACGGTAGATAGCCCCGCTGTCCAAAAAATGCCAGCCCAGTTTTTTTGCCAATGCGCGGCTCACCGTTCCTTTACCGGCACCGCTAGGCCCATCGATGGTAATTACCGGCACCTTCATCGTCATATGATCTCGCCGCAAATGGCCGTAATATTCAAGCCCAGATCACGTGCTAACTCCACAAAATTCGGGAAGGACGTATTGACGTTGGCGCAATCGTCGATTTCTATAGGACCATTGGCACGCAGCGCGGCAATCGAAAACGCCATTGCAACGCGATGGTCACCGTGGGAATCGACTTTTCCTCCGGATAGTTTTCCGCCCCGAATGATCATCCCGTCAGGCGTCGGTCGAGCATCAATCCCTAATGTCTGCAAGCCGTCGGCCATCACTTGAATACGATCGCTTTCCTTGACGCGCAGTTCCTCGGCACCACTCAATCGAGTTTCGCCCTCAGCGCAAGCCGCAGCGACAAATAGAACTGGAAACTCGTCGATCGCTAACGGTACCAGCTCTTCCGGAATGTCTATGCCGTTGAGGCGACTCGATCGGATGCGTATGTCCGCGACCGCCTCCCCCCCGATCTCTCGGGGATTGAGGACCTCGATATCAGCCCCCATCAGGCGCAGAATCTCGATGACGCCGGTACGCGTCGGATTGACGCCCACGTGCTTTAGCGTAATGTCGGCACCCTCTCCTATCGCGGCGCCGACCATAAAAAATGCGGCCGATGAAATGTCGCTGGGCACATCGATGTCGCGGGCGACGAGTTTGCCACCCGACCGTATACACACGGTATCTCCGGCACGGACTACCGGATAGGAAAATCCGGTGAGCATACGCTCGGTATGATCGCGTGTCGGTGCCAGCTCTCGCACGCAGGTCTGACCGTCCGCATAGAGTCCTGCCAAGAGCAGGCAGGATTTGACCTGGGCGCTAGCTACCGGCATGTCGTAGTGGATTCCTCTCAGCCGTCCCACCCCCTTGATTCGGAGGGGGGCAGTGCCCGCATCGGTGGTCTCCACCACCGCACCCATGGCGCGCAACGGCTCGGTAACCCGCTTCATGGGACGTCGGCACAGAGATGCGTCGCCAGTCAAAACTGTGTCAAACCGTTGCCCTGCCAGCAACCCGCAGAGAAGGCGCATCGATGTACCCGAGTTCCCCAAATATAAGGGCTCTTTCGGCGCTTGCAGCCCATGAAGCCCCACACCTCGAATCGAGACCAACCCGTTTTCGGGTCCGTCGATCTCGACGCCCATTGCCTGAAACGCATTCATGGTGGCGAGGCAATCCTCCGCCTCCAAAAAACCGGCGACACGAGTCGTGCCCTCGGCAAGCGCCCCGAACATGATCGATCTATGAGAGATGGATTTATCCCCGGGTACGCGGGCTTCTCCGCGAAGTGTACCGCCGGGCTGCACGCGAAAACTGATCGTGTCGTTCTGCATGGATATGCTATTTTTCAAGTTGATCTAAGAATCGTTGCCGAGCGCCGCGAGCATCGACAAACAAAGCAAAAAGTTGGTCCGTGGCCCCCTTCTCGATCAGGCTGGCGGCCACGGCTAACTCCTCGCGGAACTGGTGGATCAGAGGTAGGATCTCCCGTCGGTTTGCGAGGCAAATATCCAGCCACATTTTCGGATCGCTCGATGCAATGCGGGTGAAGTCTCGAAATCCGCCGGCGGCAAACTGAAAAATCTCTTGCTGTTCGTCTTTCTTCCCCAACATGTTCGTCAGAGCGAACGCTAGCACATGGGGTAAATGGCTGGTTGCGGCCAAGACCTCGTCATGATGAGCGGGCTCCATTTGGTAAACCTTCGCGCCCATCGATTGCCAAAGACGCTCGACCCGCTTCACGGCTGAAGGCGATGTGGTCTCGAGAGGCGTCAGAATGACCCGCTTGCCCTGAAACAAATCAACCGTCGAAGCCCCCACTCCGCTTTTTTCGGCTCCTGCGATCGGATGCCCGGGTACGAAATTGTCGGGAACTTCACCGAAAACTCTTTTGGCGGATTCGATGACACTGCATTTCGTGCTGCCAGCGTCCGTCACAACTGCTTCGGTCGGCCAAATCGCTTTCAAGGCGTTGAAAATGACATCAAAGCTTCCGACCGGGGTGGCTATCATGACCATATCGGCATTTGCCGCGCCTTTTGCCACATCAGAAAAGCCGACGTCGATGACGCCCCATTCCAATGCACTTCGCAAGTTATCGGCGTCGGCATCGACGCCTACGATCTCATGGCACAATTCTTTGGCACGGGCAGCGCGCGCCACTGATCCGCCGATCAGCCCTACGCCGATAATGCATAAACGATTGATCATAGCGCCAGAACGCGATCCAGCGCGTCGAGGAAAATCCGGTTTTCTTCCTCGGTACCGACGGTCACGCGTAAATGATTGGGCAAACCGTAATTGCCGACCGGCCGGACGATAACGCCCTGTCGTAGCAGCGCGTCGTAAACCGGGGTTGCCGGTTTCGCGACGTCAACAGTAACAAAGTTGCCGACCGACGGAATAAAGCTCAACTCGCGCGCGGCAAAAGCTTCACACAGTTGAACCAATCCGGCTCGATTCAGATTCACGGAGTGGATCAGATGCTCCTCGTCCTCGAGTGCGGCCTTGGCGGCTTCCAAGGCCGCCGAGTTGACGTTGAACGGTTGCCTTACACGATTTAAAAGGTCGGCGATCGACGGGCTCGACACGGCATAGCCGACCCGAAGCCCTGCCAGCCCATAGGCCTTGGAGAACGTGCGCGTAACGATCAAATTGGGAAAATCGGGCAGCCACGCAATGCAATCTGGATAATCCGGGGCATCGACATACTCGAAATAAGCCTCGTCCACTACCGCGACAACATCTTTCGGGAGGTGGTCGAGAAAACCGCGTAACTCCGATTTCGTCAAATAGGTCCCGGTCGGATTATTGGGATTGGCGATGAAGACCAGCCGTGTCGTTTCGTCTACCCGTTGCGCCATGGCCTGCAAATCATGGCCATAACGAGGCCCGCGTGAACCGTCATGGGCCGGTGCAACGGCAGCCTTCGCGCCGACGGCCTGGGTCACGATGGGGTAAATTGCAAAAGCATACTCGGAATAGATCGCTTTCGACTCAGCGGATAGGAAAACGCGGGCCACCAATTCCAGGACGTCGTTGGAACCGTTACCCAAGGTAATCTGTTCAGGCCGCACATTGAGTTTGGCCGATAAAGCAGCCTTGAGCTCGAAACCGCCGCCGTCCGGATAAAGATGGCTCTCGGATAGCGCGCGACGGGCTGCTTCGAGCGCCTTAGGGCTCGGTCCGCGCGGGTTCTCGTTTGACGCCAATTTGACGATAGTGGAAAGTCCCAGTTCCCGCTCCAATTCGCTAATGGGTTTACCAGGCAGATAAGGGGTGAGCGCCCGAACTCCGGGAGCAGCTAGGTGTTCTACTTTCATGGAAGCGAGTCGAGTACCGGGATCAAGCATCAAAACGAGGCTCGAGGGTAAGAGCCCAAGATTTTCAACATGGTGACACTTTTCTCAACATCCTTTAAGGCTTCCGCCAATCGAGGATCGTCGCGGTGTCCTTCCACGTCGATGAAAAAAACATAATCCCACGTCCCCCGTCGAGACGGCCTAGACTCGATTTTAGTCATGCTGATGCCATGTCTGGCAAACGGCTCGAGAACGGCATAAAGAGCACCGGGGTTGTTCCGGGTCGAAAGAAGCAATGAGGTCTTGTCGTTTCCGGTGGCGCCGACTGGGTTTCGTCCGATAACCAGAAATCGCGTGGTATTGTCGGGTTCGTCCTCGATGTTGCGCTCTAGGATAGTGAGTCCGTACAGCTCGGCCGCCACTTCCCCTGCTATGGCTGCGGTATTCGGCATAACCGCGGCCAGTCGCGCCGCCTCGGCGTTGCTGCTCACGGGCGTCCTCCGAACGTTCGGAAGATAACGATCCAGCCATCCTCGACACTGCGCAAGTGATTGCTGATGGGAGAAGACTTCCCGTATCTCCTCCGAACTGCTCACCGTACTCATCAGGTTGTGATGAATCCGCAACCCCACTTCGCCGGCGATGAGCAAAAAGGACCGGAGAAAACTGTCCAGGGTATGCGTGATCACACCCTCGGTCGAATTTTCGACGGGCACCACGCCGTATTGGCAAGCGCCGCTTTCAACGGCTCGGAAAATCTCGTCGATGGTAGGTAAAGGCAGCGCCTGAATGGCATGACCGAAATGTTTATATGCGGCCTGCTGCGTGAACGTGCCTTGGGGTCCCAGAAAAGCAACGGCCAGCGGTTTTTCCAAAGCCAGGCATTCCGACATCAACTCGCGGAAAAAACGGGTGACTGCCTCTTGGCTCAGAGGTCCGCGATTGTTTTCGGCAATACGGCGCAACACTTCCGCCTCCCGTTCAGGACGGTGAAAACAATCGACCTCGCCAGCGGCAGTTTTGATCTCGGCGACTTGCTGAGCACAGCGAGCACGCTGATTCAATAGATCCAAGATGCGATCATCGATCGCATCGATCTCCTTACGGAGCTGAAGCAACGCAGTATCAGCAGTCGATGATTTATTCGAATTCGCCATGACAACTCGTTATATGACGCGGGCCGAGAGCACTCCCTTGATGGCACGGATGCGTTCCAGCGTTTCCGGCGGAACCTCGGAATTAAGGTCGATGAGTGTATATGCGAGCTCTCCTCTCGACTTGTTCAATAAATCGAGAATATTGAGGTTGGCATCGGCCAGCGCACTGGAAATCTGCCCCACCATATTGGGCACGTTCTCGTTGGCTATTCCTAAGCGGATGCCTTCGGTACGCGGCATGACCACGTCCGGAAAATTGACTGAATGCCGGATGTTGCCGTTTTCCAGGAAATCCCGTATCCGATCGGCCACAAAAACCGCACAGTTCTCTTCGGCTTCGGCCGTAGAGGCACCGATGTGCGGAAGGACGATCGCTCGCGGATGCTTGAGCATAACGCGCGAGGGAAAATCGGTCACATACGCCGTGAGGTGGCCCGTGTTCAAAGCGTTGCAAACACTGGCATCGTCCACGATGCCGGCACGGGAAAAATTAAGCAAAACGGCGCCTTTTTTCATGATACCGATCCGCGCGGCATTCACGAGGTGGCGCGTCTGATCGTTCAGGGGCACATGAAGCGTGAGAAGGTCGACTTTGGCGATCAAATCGTCAATGCTTGCGGCCCGCGCAACCGACGAAGACAACTGCCAAGCGCTTTCGACCGTTAGCAGAGGATCGTAACCGATCACGTGCATACCCAAAGCCACCGCCGCATTCGCTACTTTGACACCGATCGCCCCCAACCCCAAAACACCCAGAGTCTTGCCCGCCAGCTCAAAACCCGCAAATTGCTTCTTATGCTTTTCCACCTGATGATGAATGACTTCGTCGTCACCCTCCAGCTGGCGGGCAAAATCCCAAGCGGCGCAAATATTCCGGGCCGCCAGCAGCATGCCCGCGATGACCAGCTCTTTCACGGCATTGGCGTTGGCACCCGGAGCGTTGAACACTGGAACGCCGCGCTTCGAATACTCGGCGACAGGAATATTGTTGACCCCGGCCCCAGCGCGCCCCACCGCCTTGACCGATTCGGGAATCGGCACGCCGTGGAGGTTATGTGAACGCAACAGGATAGCGTCCGGATGCTGTATTTCCGACGCAACCTCGTAGCGGTCGCGGGGCAATCGCTCCAGACCGGCTATCGAAATGTTGTCGTACGTGAGAACCTTGAACATCAAGCTATCCGTATTTGCGCTCGAATTCGCGCATAAATTCGATCAGGGCATCGACGCCTTCTTCAGGCATGGCGTTATAGATACTCGCCCTGAATCCGCCCACCGACCGGTGCCCCTCGAGGTTGACTAATCCTGCCGCCCTAGCCTCCGCCAGAAACGTTTTTTCGAGGTCCGTTTTCGCCAACCGAAACGGAACGTTCATGCGGGAGCGATAAGCCGGGTCGACGGGATTCGAATAGAGCGCTGATCTATCGATGGCGGCATACAGTTTTTCCGCCTTACGTATGTTGCGCGCCTCGACGGCAGCCAATCCGCCCTGCTCTTTCAGCCACTCCAGTACCAGGCCGAGCAAATACCAGTTGTAGGTCGGCGGTGTGTTGAGCATGGAACCGCTGTCAGCCTGCTTCTTATAGTTGAAGATCGAGGGTGTGTCATCGCGAGCCTGCCCGATGAGGTCGTCACGCACGATCACCACGACGATGCCGGAAGGCCCCATGTTTTTCTGTGCCCCGGCATAAATCAGCCCGAATCGCGTGACATCCAATGGCCTCGACAGGATATTGGACGACATATCGCAAACCAGCGGCAGACCGGCCGAGTCCGGGATGTCCTGGAATTCAACCCCGCCGATGGTTTCGTTAGCGGTGTAATGGAGATAAGCGGCATCTTGATCGATTCGCCAGTCCGCGCGATCCGGAATCGTCACAAATCCACTTTCCTTGGAGCTCGCCGCAACGGTCACTGAGCAGTAACGCTCGGCCTCGGCAATGGCCTTTTCCGACCAAAGACCGGTATTGACGTAACAGGCCTTAGATCTCCCCCGTAACAGATTCATCGGAACCGCCGCGAACTGCCCGGTCGCGCCGCCTTGCAAAAACAGGACCTTATAGTTGGCCGGAATCGCCAGTAGTTCTCGCAGATCCGCTTCGGATTTTTCAGCGACGGCGACAAAATCCTTGCCCCGGTGGCTCATTTCCATGATCGACATGCCGGTGGAGTGCCAATCCGGCAATTCTTCGCGCGCGCGCAACAATACCGCCTCCGGAAGCATGGACGGTCCCGCGCTGAAATTGAAAATCCTAGCCATCGCCACCCTCCTCGTTTCCATTCGACTCCGCCAATTCCTCGTTTTCGCCCTCGAGAACCGGAATCCTGTCCACTCCGACCACTTTTTCGCCCGGATTGAGACGAATGACCATCACACCCTGGGTGTTGCGTCCGAGTTCCCGAATCTCTTCGACTCGCGTCCTTACGAGTGTGCCGGCGTCCGTGATCAACATGATTTCATCCGAGTCCTGTACCAGCACAGCGCCGACCACCGAGCCGTTACGTTCGCTGGTTTGAATGGCGATCACACCCTGACCACCGCGACGATGTACCGGGAACTCGCTTAGGGCCGTGCGTTTGCCGAAGCCGTTTTCGGTGACATTCAACACCGATCCCTCGGTGCCGATAATGAGAGCGATGATCTTTTGTCCGTCGTTCAGCGTCATACCACGAACGCCGGTCGCGCCGCGCCCCATAGGCCGGACGTCGTCCTCCTCGAAGCAAACGGCCTTGCCCGCATTGCTGAACAGCATGACCCGCTGCTTGCCGTCTGTGATGGCAGCATTCACCAAATAATCGTCCTGGCGAAGATCGATGGCGATTTTCCCAGACGGGCGCGGACGTTCGAATTCCCCTAGGGCCACTTTCTTGACGATGCCGGATGCTGTCGCCATGAACACATAATGGCTTCCATCGAACTCCCGCACCGGCAGAATGGCATTGATGCGCTCGCCCTGCTCCAACGGTAGGAGATTGACGAAAGGCTTGCCGCGCGAAGCCCGGCTGGCCGAAGGTAGCTCGTAGACTTTGAGCCAGTACACTTTGCCCACGCTCGAAAAACACAGAATGGTGTCGTGGGTGTTGGCCACTATAAGTTTTTCGATGAAATCCTCTTCCTTGGTCGTCGCAGCCGCCTTGCCGCGACCGCCTCGCCGCTGCGCACGATAGGCACTGAGAGGCTGCGATTTCACGTAGCCCTCGTGCGAGACCGTGACCACCACATCTTCCTCGGTAATCAAATCTTCGGCGGATAAATCGAGATGATCCTCGATGATTTGGGTGCGGCGCTTGTCGCCGAACTGCTCGCGGATGGCTAGGAGCTCGTCGCGGATGACTTCCATCAGCCGCTTGTCACTGGCCAGAATTTCCAGGAACTCGTCGATCTGCGCCAAGAGCTGCTTGTACTCGTCAATGATCTTGTCCTGTTCGAGACCGGTCAGGCGGTGCAGACGGAGATCCAAGATCGCCTGCGCCTGCTCGGGTGACAGGTTGTAGCCGTTTTCGGTCAAACCATAACCGACCGCAAGGTTTTCCGGACGCGACCGCATCGCGTCCTCCGCCCGCGCCAGAAGCTCCGAAACCACTCCTGGACGCCAGGTGCGCTCCAGCAGCCGCTGTTTCGCGTCCGCCGGGGTGGGCGAGGTCTTGATCAGTTCGATCACTTCGTCGATATTCGCGAGGGCGACGGCCTGTCCTTCCAGGATATGAGCCCGCTCGCGCGCCTTTCTGAGATCGTACAGCGTGCGCCGGGTGACGACTTCGCGGCGATGGTCGATGAAGGCCGCGAGCAACTCCTTGAGATTCATGCAGCGCGGGCGGCCATCCGCCAAGGCCACCATATTGATGCCGAACACGCTCTGCATGGCGGTCTGCTGATACAGATTGTTCAGCACTACTTCCGGCACTTCGCCGCGCTTGAGCTCGATCACCATGCGCATGCCCTCCTTGTCCGATTCGTCGCGCAGTCCGGAAATACCCTCCAGCTTTCCTTCCTTGACCAGCTCGGCGATTTTTTCCATGAGCCGCGCCTTGTTCACCTGGTACGGCAGCTCGGTGACGACGATGCTGGTGCGCCCACCGTCATCCTCGAAATCGCAGCGGGCTCGGATGAAAATTCGCCCCCGCCCGGTAAGATACGCTTCTCGGATGCCGCTCGCCCCGTTGATGATTCCCGCCGTGGGAAAATCCGGACCCGGAATGTGTTCCATCAGTTCGGCAATACTGGCATCCGGTTTCTCGATCAGCAGCAAGCAGGCATCGATGACTTCGTTGAGATTGTGGGGCGGGATGTTGGTCGCCATGCCTACCGCGATGCCAGCCGAACCATTGATAAGCAGATTCGGAATGCGCGTTGGCAACACGGAAGGCTCTTTCTCGGATTCGTCGTAGTTCGGAACGAAGTCGACCGTTTCTTTCTCGAGATCCGCAAGCAGTTCGTGTGCAATCCGGGCCATGCGCACTTCGGTATAACGCATGGCCGCCGGCGGATCCCCGTCCACCGACCCGAAATTGCCTTGGCCATCGATCAACATGTAGCGCAGCGAGAACGGCTGGGCCATGCGCACGATGGTGTCGTAAACTGCGGCGTCGCCGTGAGGATGGTATTTACCGATGACATCGCCCACCACGCGGGCGGATTTCTTATAAGGTTTGTTCCAGTCGTTGCTCAATTCGTGCATGGCGTAGAGCACGCGCCGATGCACCGGTTTCAGGCCGTCGCGAACATCCGGTAAGGCCCGTCCCACGATCACGCTCATGGCGTAATCGAGGTAGGACTGCTTCATCTCGTCTTCGAGATTGACCGGAATGATTTCTTTGGCGAAGGAAGTCATGAGGGATCGCTGTACCGTGAAGGAGCAGCGCCGCAATGAAAATGCAGCGCAATTACCGGGGGGCATTATAACCTTTGAGACGAGGCCGCTCCACTAAAGCAGAACTGTGGTTATCCACCGTTTCTGTGGATAAGGTTGTGGAAGAGCTTCAGCGAGCCGAGCTAAGGCGTTGCCGCCCCAGGTTTTCCTTGGAACGGCAAAAATTTGCTCAGACCACCGCCGGCTTACCTTCCCTGCCGTCTCCAGCGGTCAACGATACCTTCAATGTCCAAGTTTTCCGGACCCGATGTCCAGGCGGTGTAGAAATCCGCATCGTTGCTGTTGGGCGTAGGATCGGGTTTGTGAATCTGGGTCCGGGTGGGAAGCGGGATCGCCTCACCGAGAATCATCGCTTCACCGCGACCGAGAGAAGTCAAGATATCGACCAAATCAGTTTCGCCTTCCGGCACCAGCTTGCGCACGTAATCCTGGTCATCGGGATTGGTAATGCGCAGACAGATATATGTACCGCATTGAGACAATACTGTTTCCGACAGCTCGTGGGGCCGTTGACTAATCACGCCCAAGCCGACGCCGTACTTACGTCCTTCCTTGGCGATGCGTTCCATGCTCTTGCGAGTTCCTTCGAACTGGGTGTTGGATTCACGGGGAATGTAGGCATGAGCTTCCTCGCAGACCAGCAGAATCGGGAATTCGCGGTTGAACGGGTTCCAGTAATTGAATTCGAAGGCCAACCGGCCGATCTGCGCAGAAACCGTCGGACGAACATCGAACGGCACCGGACTCAGATCGATGACTGTGACCTGGCATTTCGGATCGCCCAGGCCAACGAAATCCCGCAACAGCCCCGGCAGGGTTTCCGAGCGGTTTCGCCTCACCGGATTGAGCAAAAAATCGTAACGCACATCATTGAGCCGGCTTAGCAGTTTGACCAAAAACTCGTCGAACTGACCAAACAGCGGGCCTTTGGTCTTGCCGAAATCGGTGCGGAATTCATTCGCTTCTTTGAAGGTCTCGTAAACCTCGCGCAAGGAAAAATAGATCGGCGAGTCGAGTGAAATCGTCTCCAAATCAAGGACTTTTGCCTCCTTTTTCTTCAACTCGAAAATCGTCTCGCGTAAAAACGCCGTCTGTATGGCGGCTCCCGGATCGTTGCGGTCAACCAACAAGTCGACTAACTCCGCGAAGGTCATAAGCCAATAAGGAATCTCCAGCGCCCGCGCGTCGAGATAACGCGTCTGTTCCGGCTTGAAAGCGGAGTGCAAAGCCCTGGTTCGATCTCTCCAACAATACTCGCCGTGCAGATCGAGCAAGATGATGTGTGCGTTCGGCATGGCATCGACCATGCGCTGAATAAGGCTTGCCACCGACCATGACTTACCGGAGCCGGACTGTCCGAGAATCGCGAAATGGCGGCTGCACAAGGCCGACGGATCCAAATGAACGGCCGTCGAGGGATGGCTGTGGAGATGACCGAATTCGAACTGGTACTGCCGGTGCTTCGCGAAAATCGAATCAATTTCCTCCTCGGCTACGATGTGAACCTCCGCGCCGGGTGTCGGAAAATGCCTTACCCCGCGATGGAATACACCATCCTCGGTGATCTGCCCGAGCGGCGTCAGCGCAACCAAGCAGCCGGCCGCAGAACGGCAGCGCCTCCCGTCGGAACGATCCGCCTCTACGTGATTGATCAAGGCCAACGATCGAAAGCCGTGCTGACGGACGGACACGTAAGAACCTACCTGCCCGACCACCTTGACCTCGTCGGCCGCTTTCAGCGTCGGGCGAAAACCGTCTTTCTCGTTCAGCAACTTGGCTACGAATCGACCATTGCGGACTTCTAACAGGTGGCCAATCAGCGTATCGGTTTGTTCAGGCATCACGGACCTCTAAGAAATAGGCAGCAACAGACCGGGACCTCCGGGCGGGCGGTTGACCTCGGCGCCGTCCCGAAAGACCACGACGATGCTGCGGACCCGGTGGACAGAAGTTTTAAGGAGAATTGGCCTAAAAATTAGTCCAGCTTGGCAAATATGCGAATCCGAGAACGCGATTTAGATTTCTCTAAAACACGCCTACAAAATCGGTTCGCACATTTAAAAACGGCTCTCTTACCTATAATTTAAGTCGTCCCCGACGCAGTCTCGGCTGCATCTCTGGATGCGAGCGCGCTCGGCAATTCCAAGAATAACTAAACGACTCCTATCTCGACGGCCGACATGGAAAACGGATTTCCGCACTCCCGTTCGAGTGGAATCCATTAGGCGATCCTATGAGAATCAATCTGCCCGTCACCGATCACGAAAGAACCTATCCTGCCGGCACACAACTCATCTCGACCACCGACCTAAAGGGCATCGTTACGTACGCAAACAAGGACTTTCAAGCGGTAGCCGGCTTCACCGCCGAGGAAATGCTCGGCAAGAGTCACAATCTGGTCCGACATCCAGACATGCCGCCGGAAGCCTTCGCTGATCTCTGGTCCACCATCAAGAACCGGAACCCCTGGATGGGCATCGTAAAAAATCGCTGCAAGAATGGAGATTACTATTGGGTCGACGCTTTCGTCATGCCGATGCTCGATAAAGACCGGGTGGTCGGTTACGAGTCGGTAAGAGTCAGGCCTTCGCCTGAGCATGTCGCCAGGGCAGAAAACCTTTACCGTTCGATGCGCGAAAAAAAGCTAAAGCGAGCGTCGCTTTCCGATCTGGGTTTCGCAGCAAAAACGTTCGTCGGATTCGTGGTCGCCCTAGCGCCTCTCCCGGTCGTCCATTTCGTCCGGGGCGAGTTCGATCCCGTGTTTGTTGCCACCACCGCCGCGAGTTTGGCAGTTGCGGCCGTCATGGCTCGGCTTTTGACCAAGCCACTCACCCAAGCGGCGGACTATTCCAAGCGGTTCATCGATAACGGCATCGCCCGAAAGGTTTATGCCGGCCGGAACGACGAAGTGGGCCAATTGCAAACCGCCATGCTTTCCCTGCAGGCTCGACTGCGAACCGTTATCGGGCGCTTCGACGACGCCGCCGGCCGACTCCAAGCCATGGCGACCCAGACCCGCCAGGCCGCAGCCCAGACCAGCAGCGATCTTGCCCAGCAGGAGTCGGAAATCGCCTTGGTGGCGACTGCCATCGACGAAATGACCGCCACCGTTCAGGCGATCGCTCGCAGCGCGGCTGAAGCCGCGTCCGCTGCCGACCGCGCGACGCAAGCAGCCGGCAAGGGCAAGCAGGCGGTCGGGCAGACCAGCATCGCGATAGACGACCTGGCTCACGAAGTCGAGAATGCGGCAAGGGTCATCGCGCAACTGGAACAGGAAAGCAAAGGCATTGACCTCGTGGTAAAAGTGATTCGCGACATTGCCGAGCAAACCAATCTGTTGGCGCTGAATGCCGCAATCGAAGCCGCCCGGGCCGGCGACAGAGGACGAGGTTTCGCGGTCGTCGCCGAAGAAGTTCGCAAGCTCGCATCCAGCACCCAGAACTCGACACGGGAAATCCAACAAATCGTAGAGCGGCTGCAGAGAGGTGCGCGAGAGGCGGCAGTCGTGATGGAGAAGGGGCGGCAACAAGCCCAGGCGAGCGTGCAGCAGGCGGAAATCTGTAACCACACACTCTCAGAGATCACGGAGACAATCGAAGAAATCAACGGTATGAACGTCCAAGTGGCGAGCGCGGTTGAAGAGCAGTCCTGCGTAACCCAGGAGATCATGCGCAATATTGAAAACATCAACCAAAAAACCAAGACCATTGCGCAAGAAGCCGAACGAACGGCCAACACCAGTGAACAGGCTCTGCAGTTGGCGGTAGATCTCGAAAACCTGATGAATCGTTTCGCCCAGGGCGACGAATGAGCGCCCCGGTTAGGCGTCCGGTCGAAGACTCTCTGCTTTCCGTGCTGGCAACGTTGACCGGGCGGCTGAAAACCCAAACCGACGAGACACCCGCTATCCGAAAGATCCGGCGCCGAGTCTTATCTACGGTAATTTCGAGACGCGCTCGGCGGGAATACGAACGCCTGTCGGCTTCGCCGGTTTTAACGTTCGCGACACCCTTCCGTGAGCCCATGGCGGTAAGAAACCCTTAGGACTGTTTCTTAAGTCAGCAGCTGCTGCTTTCGGAGCTCACCCAGATGACTAGGCGGCGCATGGATTGCAGTAGCCTGTTGAGCTAACAAGACTCTGCGCCAATTTGTGATCGCTCTCTAAATTGCCCGCCATCAGCCTCGGATCCGATACCACGCCAACCCGATCCATTCGTGAAGTGCGAAGGCGCTGTTGGTTATGGCCAGGTAGCTGGGCACAAAATCGAACAGCCTGACGCGGCCCGTCGACACATATCCCGTTCCGGCAGGAACCACATCCAAGCCTTCCCGCTCGAACTCAGGAATCGCTCGCGGCAGGTGCCAGCAATGGCTAACGAGATAAATCCGGCGTATGCCTGCTTGCCTGAGAATCGGCGAGGAGAATTGGGCGTTCTCCCTTGTATTTCTGGACCTGCTTTCGACCCAGCGGACCGGGACGCCGAACTCGTTCTCCAAGATCGAGCGCATGATGGGACCTTCCACCGGGGCGCCTACGGGGGCACCACCGGTGACCAAGATCGGTTTTCCGGTTTTGCGGTACAAGGACGCTCCGTATCGAAGCCTTTCCAGAGTACGCGCATTGATGGTTGCACCGCCGCCGTATTCCGGCGCGCTCGAGCGAATGCCGCCACCGAGAATCACAATGGCTTCCGCATCGTGGTCCGAGTTCGGCAGAGGTGGAACCTGGAGCGTAGCCAACAGACGACTAGACACATAAGGTGTCGACAGCAACCCGAGTCCAAAAAGCCCACCGGCGATCAACCCAATACCTACCCGAGGCCGTATCTTGAGCTGCCAGAAACCGAACGCTGCGATAATGAGCATGTTGAGCGGAGGCAGGAGCAACGCAGCGAAAAAATTAGTGAAAAACCAGCTCCAGTCCATAATTCCGCGGATGTTATACGGGATCGGGGTACCGGCTAATGGCCGAGCGACCGAATCGAATGCTCCATTTCCAGCACACGATAGCGATCTAGCCTAATCTTAAAGGCCAAACGCACTTTCACAATTGATCTCCATCGTGGCAACTTCGCTTGGCTGAAATTCATCGCTAAGCAGGATTTTTTTTAGGGCATCTCCGATACGGCCGACTCGCTCTTGCTCTCGCTAAACAACGGCAAGAACGCCGCCGCCGCAACGCCCGGATCCGGCGCCCCGAATACGGCTTCGATCACGGCCAAGAGATCCGCACCGGCTTTCAGAAGTAATCCGCCATTCTCCGGCGTTATGCCGCCAATCGCGACGATAGGAATGCGAAGGCGGCTTTTGGCCTCCGCAAGCGTTTCCAGTCGAGCGCACGGCGCATCGGGTTTCGTCTTGGACGGGAAGAAACGGCCGAACGCGACATAGCTAGCGCCGCAAGTTTCGGCCTGGATTGCCAGATCAACGGAATCGTAGCAGGATACGCCGACGATGGCGTCCGGCCACAAAGTGGCCCGCGCTTCCGTCAGCGACATATCCTCCTTGCCCAAATGTACGCCGTCGGCACCGATGCGGCGGGCCAGGTCTACATCGTCATTGATAATCAGCGGCACCCCGGCTGCACGGCAGATCGCCAAAAGACCGGCCGTCTCGCCCAACGGATCGCGCGGCGTCTTGGCCCGGTACTGAATCACCGCTGCCCCTCCCCGAATAGCGGCTGCCACGGCATCAAACAGGGCCTGCTCATCAGGATAAGCTTCCCGGGTGATGGCATAAAGCCCCGAGCGGGGAAACGGTAAACGCATGTTTAGTCCTGTCCGATAGATCGGTGTTCAATGCAAACGGGCGCAATCTTACCGAAATCACGCTTACAGCGGCATCCGGCGCATTACCGTAATTCAGCGTACATGCTTTTTTTTTGGTGCAAACCTTGGCTATGTATCCATCGCCAGAGCCAGACGATTGCAACAACACCCAGCATGGTCGCCATGCCCCAAAGAAAATCAGAATGCTTCAGCAGCGTTTCTTTCGTTTCGGCGATTAATTCAAAGGTGATCTCTTTGTACAAGAGGTAGCAGGCGACCCCGATGACGAACAGCGCGAAAATCCGGCGCAGCGCTGGTCCGCTTACACGCCGCGAAAGCAAGCCACCAAACAGGCTCCCGAGGACGGCAAAGCCGGTAACGATGGAAACCAGCTGGAGATCGATCCTGACATGACTGATATATCCGGCGAGGCCGGCGAACGATTTCATGGCGATAACCAGCAATGATGTGCCGATTGCCGCGTGCATGGGCAAGGCACCGAGCAAATTCAGCGCCGGCACCACCAAGAAGCCACCCCCGGCACCGATCAATCCGGTCAGCGCACCGACCATGAGGCCGTCGAAAATGATAGCCAACAAAGGGAGATCGCGCGGACAAACCGGCTTGACCCTGCCAGCATCCGCACCGGTTGGCCGTCGCCCACGTAGCATCGCCAAAGCCGTGGCGAACATAATCGCAGCGAACAGTAACAACAGCACGCCGCCCGGAACAAAGGCCGCGAGGCGTCCGCCGCCGTACGCGCCCACCATACCCGCAACGCCAAAAATGAGTCCCGTTCGCCAACAGACCCGCCCGCGTCGGGCATAATTAATGACGGCAGCAAAGCTAGTGACTCCCACGACGACCAGCGATGTGGCAATCGCTGTTTTCGGCTCGATATCGAGCAGATAAACCAGCACCGGAACCGTGAGAATCGATCCTCCACCGCCGAGCAGCCCGAGCAGCAAGCCGATCACGAGCGATAGGATGACGACTAGGGTCATGGTTCTCGCTCCATCAGATCATGCGCAACCCAGCCTCCGAACCACGCGCAGAGGCCGGGTTGCAGCAATGTTCATCCGGCGACGCGATCCTCAACCGTGACGCACGGCGGGTTCCCGGCCACAGGCTCGATTGGCCGGCAATGCCTGGTTGATGTACTTGGGGTATGGCAGATCGAGTTTGCTCATGATATCGATGAATTCCTCTCGGGTCTTCCCGCCGCCCAGCCGCGGATTCTTAGCCACCTCCTGCTTGATAGTGGACACCGTATTACCGTTGTAATCATGGCCAGGGTAGACCAACGTGTCCGGCGGCAGCGTGAATAGCTTGCTGGTGACGCTGTCGTACAGCCGCCCGGCATCGCCTTGCTGAAAGTCGGTACGCCCACACCCGCCGATGAACAAGGCGTCGCCGGTAAATACCCGATCGCCGACGACATAACTGACGCAGCCATTGGTATGGCCCGGCGTATGGCGTACCTCGATTTCGATGTCTCCCACCTGAAGCAGAACGCCGTCGGTAACCAGAAGGTCGGCACACATAGCGCCTGCATCACGATGTACGACGCTTTTGCTCCCCAGGCGCTCCCGTAGAAGCCCCGAACCGGTAATGTGGTCGGCATGGACATGCGTCTCCATCGTGTAAAGAAGCTTGAGACTAAGCTTCTTCAAGAGATCGATATAGTTGTCGACTTCGGTCGCTACCGGGTCGATCAGCACTGCGCGGCGGGTACGCTCACAGCCGAGCAAATAGGTGTAAGTGAATATGTCGGGCTCGAAAAGTTGTCTGAAGATCATTGTGTCGCTCCTTACGGATCGGGAATCCGCGAGACCTATCTGACTAATACCTTACAAGGACTATGCCTATATTCTTGGAACCCCCTCTCACCACGGAAACCCGCATTTTTACCGGTGTTTCACGACTCCCGAACAAGCCGCCATCAATCGAATGTTTCATCCGGCGTTTCATGTGATACATTACATGAAACAAAACATGCCATATGAAACATTACGAAACCATTTGATTATCCCCTTGTGACCCAGTTCTCGCCTTTTCTGAATCGTTGGTTGAGTGCCGTCGGACCCGACAAAGCGTTGTCGACCTTAGCCGAATTGATGGGCGGCGCCGTGTTTGCGATCAATGCCGACGGTGAAATCCTGTTTTGGAGCCGCGGAGCCGAGCGCTTGTTCGGCTTCTCCAGCGAGCAGGTCTTAGGGAGACCTTGCGGTTCCGTCATCCGCTGCCACGATCACGATGGTTGGAGCAGCGTCGTTCAAGAAGGAAAGATTCGGGGTATCCCGTTCGAGGTCGAGCACGCCAAGGGTGGAACCATCCGTGTCAAACGCTCCGCTCAGGCTTTTTTTGACGCTCAGGGTCGTTTCGCCGGAGCCATCGAAATACTTTGGCCTGAACCGGAACCCAATCGTAAGGACATCGGAACGCCGCCGGCCAACGAGGCAGAAGTCTTTCACGGCCTCATCACACGAGACCCCGCGCTGAAGCAGGCTTTCCAAATCATCCGCAATGTGGCCCAGACCGATGCAACGGTCTTAATCCGGGGCGAATCGGGAACCGGCAAGGAGTTGGTCGCTCAGGCCCTGCACGAAGAAAGCCACCGCCGCGACCATCCGTTCCTCGCCATCAACTGCGCCGCTCTAAGCGCCCATCTACTGGAAAGCGAATTGTTTGGACATGTGCGCGGTGCGTTCACCGGTGCCGTCAAGGACCACCAGGGGCTGTTCAAGCGCGCTGACGGCGGCACTCTTTTCCTGGACGAAGTCGCCGAACTGCCGCTTGAACTGCAAGCCAAGCTGCTACGTGTACTGCAGGAAAAAACATTTATCCCGGTCGGCGGCGATCACCCGATCACAGTGGACGTACGCATCGTCGCGGCCACTCACCGTTCATTGCGCGAGGAAGTCAAAGCCGGGCGTTTCCGCGAGGACTTGATGTATCGGCTGCGGGTCGTGCCCATCTTCTTGCCGCCCCTGCGGGCACGGCGTCAGGATATCAGTCTTCTTTTGCAGCACTTCATTGATCGCCACAATGTTCAAGGGCCGCGCCGCATCCAGAGCATAGAACCCGAGGCCATGCGAGTGCTGCTGGATTATCACTGGCCAGGCAACGTGCGCGAACTGCAAAATGTCGTTGAATACGCATTTGCCGTTGGCCGAAGCGATGTACTGCAAGTCGAGGATTTGCCGCCCGAATTTCGTGAAGAGCCCCAATCACCATCGGTCCCCAACATACCGGCGGCTGAGAGCGAGGCGGATCGCATTCGTCGGGCGCTGGCGTCCGCCCGTGGCCGTATCGACCGCGCCGCGCAGATGCTCGGCATGAGTAGGGCGACCTTTTGGCGCAAGCGGAAGAAGTATGGACTATAGACGAAAGCAGCTCGGACGTTTTCAATTATGCAGGCGAAAAGGCTTGGGAAGGTCTGATTCAGTCCTTCGACAGAACTAAACGAACGGTAACGTAAGGTATTGACTCAGGTTTTGGTCGACGCATCCGCCATGAACCGAATCCAGTTATTTAACAACGACGTCGTACAGGTCCAACACGGCCGGAACCAGCCTCGAACTGCCATAAATCGGGCGAGGTCGGGCTGCGTAGGTCCAAGTGCCTCGTTATAATTTAATGTTTTTTCGCTATTTATCAGAAACGCCATGCCCAACCAAACCGTAAAAAAAGTCGTACTTGCCTATTCCGGCGGGCTCGACACATCCGTCATCCTCAAATGGCTTCAGGAGACCTACGGCTGCGAAGTCGTCACCTTTACCGCTGACATCGGCCAGGGCGAGGAGTTGGAGCCGGCGCGCGCCAAAGCTCAGGCCCTTGGCATCAAGGAAATCTATATCGACGACCTTAAGGAGGAGTTTGCTCGGGATTTCGTATTTCCCATGTTCCGCGCCAATGCGATCTATGAAGGCGAGTACCTCCTCGGGACTTCTATTGCTCGTCCCTTGATCGCCAAGCGTCTTATCGAAATCACCCGAGAGACCGGTGCCGACGCCATCGCACACGGCGCTACCGGCAAGGGCAACGACCAGGTCCGGTTCGAATTGGGCGCCTACGCCCTGCGCCCCGATATCAAAATCATCGCACCCTGGCGGGAATGGGACCTGAACTCGCGCGAAAAACTTCTCGCGTATGCCGAACGGCACGGCATTCCGATCGAGATGAAGCGTGGCAAGGCGTCACCCTATTCCATGGATGCCAATCTTCTGCACATCTCCTACGAAGGCGGCATTCTCGAGGATCCGTGGGCCGAACCCGAGGAAGACATGTGGCGCTGGACCGTTTCGCCCGAAAAAGCGCCCGATAAACCGACTTATGTCGAACTGAGCTACGAGCGCGGCGACATCGTGGCCGTCGACGGCGAACGGCTTACACCTGCTCAAGTGCTGGCAAAGCTCAATCGACTGGGCGGCGAAAACGGAATCGGACGCCTCGATATCGTCGAGAACCGCTATGTCGGCATGAAATCGCGCGGCTGCTACGAGACGCCGGGTGGTACCATCATGTTGCGAGCCCACCGCGCTATCGAATCCCTCACACTGGATCGCGAAGTAGCGCATCTGAAAGATGAGCTGATGCCGCGCTATGCCAGCCTGATCTACAACGGCTATTGGTGGAGCCCGGAACGCCTGATGCTACAGGAGTTAATCGATGCTTCGCAGGCGACGGTAAACGGTGAAGTCAAGGTAAAGCTCTACAAGGGTAATGTCACAATCGTTGGTCGAAAGTCCGAAAACAATAGCCTGTTCGACATGAACATCGCCACTTTCGAGGACGACCGCGGCGCTTACAATCAAAAAGATGCGGAAGGATTCATTAAGCTCAACGCCTTGCGCATGCGGATCGCCGCCCAAAAAGGCCTGAAGTTCGTCTAAATAAAAAGCCCGCGGGTTCGACCGCGGGCTTCCGAAATGTGGTCGGGCGGGAGAGTGAAACCACCCAAACAGGTATCTTAGCTGATTCCGTATTTCTGCATGCGATAAAGCAGCGTGTCTCTCGATATACCCAAAAGCCGGGCCGAACGACTGCGGTTGCCATTGGTGCGAGACAAGGCCTGACGAATCAGATCCATTTCGACCTTTTCCAGCTCAATCCCGACCTCGGGCAGATCAAACACCGGCTTCTGCGAGGGCGCTCGGTTGACGATCTCCTGGGGCAGATTGCTCTCGTCGATCATTCGGCCGGCCAGCAGGATAGCGAGCCGCTCGCACACATTTCGAAGCTCTCTGACGTTACCGGGCCAGGAATAAGCCGTAAGCCGATTGAGGGCTGCCTTCGTGAACGAAGCCTCCGGGAGCTTGTGTTCCTCAGCAAACTGCTTCATGAAGTGCTGCAATAAGAGTTGGATGTCGCCCATGCGCTCGCGCAATGGCGGGATTTCGAGCGGCACGACGTTGAGACGATAATAGAGATCTTTACGGAACTCGCCTCGGGAAATCTTTTCCTGAAGGTTGGCATTGGTCGCGGCAATGACGCGCACGTCAACATTGAGCGTATGGGTTTCGCCAACCGGTTGAATCTCTCCAGTCTCGAGGAAACGCAGGAATTTTGCCTGCAACGCCGCAGGCAGCGAATCGACCTCGTCGAGAAAAACCGTGCCGCCGTCAGCGGCTTGGAGACGGCCGATCTGGCTAGTGACAGCCCCGGTGAATGCGCCTTTACGATGCCCGAACAATTCAGATTCAGCGAGCGCTTCCGGAAGCGCGGCACAGTTCAGCGTGATGAACGGCTTATTGGCACGAGGACTATGCTCTTTCAAAGCGTGTGCCAACACCTCTTTGCCGGTACCGGTTTCCCCAATAATCAATACGGTCACGTCGGTCGCAGCAATCATCCTGGCGCTACGCAACAACGCCTCGAAATTCGGGGACTGGCCAATCAGCCTTTCAAACATGATTTCACCCTCCTCCTTAAATTTAGCCTATTGTATGGCGAACCATGGGATTGAGCCAGGGGAACGCCGCCAATAGAGCCAGCGCGATCAGAGTGACTCCTGCTGCCTGGCGAAATTTCTTCATATTGGACAACCGCACCAAAAGGGAGGTAATTATACCGACGCCCATAACGGCCGGCAAAGTGCCCACACCGAACGCCAACATCGTGAACGTGCTGCGCACCACGTCACCGGTAGTCGCGGCGAGCGCTAGGGCGGTATAGACCAGACCGCATGGAAGCCAACCCCAGATCATGCCGAAAACGAAAGCTTTCGGCAAGGTCTCCACCGGAATCAGCCGACGACCGTAAGGCTCGATTCTTTTCCATATACCCCCACCGGCCTTTTCGATATAAGCGAATCGCGGAAACCACCCGGCGATGTGCAACCCCGCGCCAGCCATAATCAACGCGGACACAATTTGCAAGATGCGGTGCCCGTGTCCTTCCCCCAACGGCATGCTGAGAACATGATGGGCCAAGCCTGCCAATAGCCCGCCCAGCGAGTAACTGGTGATGCGTCCCACGTTGTAGCTGAACACGAAAGGCATGAGCAGCGATTTCTGCTCCCGAATTTCGCGCCTCAAGCTCAGGGTTAGCGAACCAATGATGGAACCGCACATACCTAAGCAATGCAGGGAACTGAAGAGCCCCATCAGCAAGGCTACGAGATAGGACGTGCTGAACGCGGTTTCAAGGTGGTGCATAAGGGGGCGAACGATAGCATAAAAACTTGCGGATTTAACAGACCGGGTTTAAACGGTAATCCGCTGGTTCGGCATATCCTGGACCGCTTTTCCACGGGAAACGCCAAGGGGTCGGAGAACCAATCGGAACCTCGCAAACTGACCGCGAGCTTTTCTCAGTAGACCGTTCGCCTTGCCCTAGTCCTGAGTCGAAGGTCTCGGGACCGACTCAGACAGACTCTGAGAACCGTTATGACTGGAGACATTCCATGAATCTGGGTTTTGTCGTTTTCATCCTTTTCGCGAGCGTAGCTACCCCTGCCAGCGCAGCCACCCTTTACCGCTGGACCGATAATTCTGGCTCGGTGCGCTACGGTTATCACCCTCCCCCGGGCATGAATGCCGTCCCCGCCGAAGACGAGCAGCGCCACCTTTATAACGGCCCGGTCGATGCCCTTTGTTCGAACTTGGTCAAAGAGCATTTGCGCCTGATTGATAGTGAAATGAAACGAATCGAGTCCATACCCGCGGGCTTAGGACCGGAGTACGAATTCACGCCTGCGGCCAAGCAGGAGTTACTTCTCGACCTGCTCGCCCACCGTGCGGCACTTCTTAGCGGCAGAAAGGCATCCGATTTCCGATCTCCGAGCGGACAGGAAATGGAACGGCTGAAGGAAAAATATCTGGAGGAAAAAACACGCCTGCAAAAAGCCTTGGAATCAAAGGATGAAATGATCCGAGTGCAGCAGCAACGCCTGGAACGGGAGCGCCGGAAGCGCGCGCTGCCGTGGCGCTTTTATGACGTTCCGCATGCGATCATAGTTCCGCGAGCAAGAAAACGCGACTAACCCCAGCGCGGCGTCATTGGGAAAAACGCGGTGCGCTGTTACGCTAGTTAGTTACCTAACTCTGTGACACAGTCTGCCTTGAGTGGAGACGAAGGACTTTGAACCCTTCCGGGATAGGTGTCGCGTCTCGTGTGATTATTTACCGAGAAGGAGTTATGCTCTGTTCGAAGCCCGGAGCCTTCTCCAGGAGATATTCGGTTCGTCCAAGTGAGGTTTCTCTCCATGCAGATTCGTCTTCATAAGAACGCCCGTACCACCCCGGCCGTTCGGCAGGCCATTCAAGCGTCCACGTTGAGCGAGCGCGCCTTGGCCCAAAAGCATGGCATTAGCCGAACGACCGTCCGCAAGTGGAAACACCGATCCTCGGTCGAAGATGCCTCACACCGGCCCCACACCCTCAGAACCACGCTCACGCCCGCCCAGGAAGCCATCGTGGTCTACCTCCGCCAAGCTCTGCTCCTCCCCTTGGATGATCTCCTGGCCGTGACCCGGGAATTTCTCAATCCCGCCGTGTCCCGTTCCGGGCTAGACCGCTGCCTGCGCCGCCACGGGGTGGCGTCCCTCAAGACCCTGCTTCCGCCTACAGAGAAGGCGAAGGTCAAACCCTTCAAGGCCTATGAGCCCGGCTTCCTTCACCTGGATGTTAAGTACTTGCCCGCCATCGACGGCGAACCCCGCCGATACCTGTTCGTCGCCATCGACCGCGCCACCCGCTGGGTCTATGTCGCCCTCAAGCCCAACCGCTCCGCCTTAAGCGCCAAGGACTTCCTCAAAGCGGTGATTCAGGCCGCTCCTTTCCGCATCCAGAAATGCCTGACCGACAACGGCTCGGAGTTTACCGACCGTTTCCTGACCCGAACTCGGCAGCCCTCGGGGACGCATGAGTTTGACCGCCTCTGTACTGAACAAGGCATCGAACATCGCCTGATTCCGCCGGGCCGGCCCCAAACGAATGGCCTGGTGGAACGCTTCAATGGCCGCATCGAGGAGGTGTTGCAAACCCATCACTTCGATTCAACCGCCGATCTGGACACCACCCTGCACCGCTATGTCGAGCTGTACAATCATCACATTCCCCAAAAGGACTTAGGCCATCTCACCCCGATCCAGGCTCTCAAAAACTGGCAACTGTCCCATCCTCATCTTTTTCGAAAGAAGGTTTACGATCTTGCGGGACTTGACAGATAGGCGCTTAATGCGCTTGCATCAAGGTTAGTAAGACGGTATCTACTGTTTCCTCCCGGTTTCGGGACGTCCCGTCCAGGTCGGTGTGCGATGAAGACCGCCGGTCCAAGGTCGGTACGGCGTTGTGGAATGGACGCACCCGCTATCCGATTGGCCGCTTCACCACAAACGGCACGGCGGCACCGGGAACGCTCTGAAACAATATTCGACCCAAGCTTAGAGGAGAGTTGTACGATGTCTTTGTTTTTGGATTCCGCCGTGCCGGCCGACGCGCGGCAGGCGATGGCACTGGGTTTTGTCGCCGGCATCACCACCAATCCGACGCTCATGGCGAAGGTTGACCGCAAGCCCGAGGATGTCATTGCCGAGCTGGCCGACATCTGCCCGGGTCCGGTTTTTTATCAGCTCACCGCGCCGACAGTGTCGGAACGCGAGGCGGAGGCCCGACGCTTTCTCGCTCTGCGGCCAAACGTGGGCTTAAAAATCCCGATGACCACCGAAAACCTGGCATTGGCTGCCAAATTCACCAGAGAAGGGGTCAAGGTGGGCATGACCGCAACTTATAGTGCGGCGCAAACCTATCTGACCTGCGAGGCGGGTATTGCCTATTCGATCGCTTATGTAAACCGCAGCACGCGCCTTCAAGGCGACGGAACAGCTCTGGTGTCGGAAATGCGGGCGGTGGTCGATGCCTGTAATACGCCGACCACGATTCTGGTGGCGAGCCTAAAGTCCGCGAGCGAGGTTGTGCAAGCGGTAATCGCAGGCGCGCATCACGTCACCATTCCTTTACCACTGCTACTCGAAATGGGCGATCACCCCTTGTCCGATCAAGCGATCGAGGAATTCGGACGTGCTGTCCGCAATGGCTGAAATTCGCGAGATTTTGGACAGACGATCATTCGCGGCTGCTATTTTGCCCGTCGGAGTTGGAAGCAACGGCCCGGGATTTCGCCAAACGTTCGCAAGCCTTCAGCGCGACCTGACGCAAGGCGTAGGTTCTGGCGAAAACGACTTTATCGTTCTCGCAGACCACGACGCGATAGCCATCCAAGGTCCAGTGCACTTCGATCGAGATGTTCGGCTTGACCATGGAAACCGATCCTCGATTTGCCAAAAGAAACAATCATAGCAGCGCAGGTCGAATTGTCTAAAAGGGTTTTCTGTTCCGCTGATCTCCTGTGATTGTGATCGCTTCGCCTATGTTCCGGCAAAGACTTCCGCCTGAATCCGGCGAATTTCGTCGCGCAGCCTCGCCGCTTCTTCGAATTCGAGTTCGCGGGCATGGGCGTACATCCTTTCTTCGAGTTGTTTGATCAGCTTGGCCGCTTCGGCCGGTTTCACCGCGCGGTAGTCGGCCCCCTGCTCCGCCACCTTGGCTAGTTTCTTCTTGCCGGTACCCGTCTGCAATGCCCCCGGAACCGGTACTTCCAAGATGTCCGTCACGCGTTTCGAAATGCCTGTCGGGGTTAGACCGGTCCGTTTGTTGTAGGCGATCTGCTTGGCACGCCGGCGCTCGGTTTCGTCAATTGCCCGTTGAATCGAACCGGTCACCGTGTCCGCATAGAGAATCGCCTTGCCGTGAAGATTTCGCGCGGCTCGGCCGATGGTCTGAATCAAAGATACGGTCGACCGCAGGAACCCCTCCTTGTCGGCATCGAGGATGGCAACCAGCGAGACTTCTGGAATGTCCAAGCCTTCCCGCAGAAGATTGATACCCACTAGTACGTCGAACTTGCCTAGGCGCAAATCACGAATGATCTCAACCCGCTCCACGGTATCCACGTCGGAATGCAAGTAACGCACCGCGATATCGTGCTCGAACAGGTATTCGGTCAAATCCTCCGCCATGCGCTTGGTCAGCGTCGTGACCAATACCCGCTCGTTGCGGGCGATGCGCTCGCGAATTTCCGAAAGGAGGTCTTCCACCTGGTTCAAGGCTGGGCGAACCTCGACTTCAGGGTCCACCAGGCCGGTCGGTCGTACCACCTGCTCGATGACCGCTCCGGAATGCTTGAGTTCGTACGGCCCCGGCGTTGCCGAAATGTAGATGCGTTGCGGCGCACGAGCTTCGAACTCCTCGAATCTGAGCGGGCGGTTGTCCAGCGCCGACGGCAGACGGAAACCATACTCCACTAGAGTCTCCTTACGAGAGCGGTCGCCCCGGTACATGGCGCCTAGCTGTGGAATGGTAACGTGGCTTTCATCGATCACCAACAAGGCATCGGCCGGGAGATAATCGAACAGGGTGGGTGGGGGTTCGCCCGGGGCGCGCCCTGACAGATAGCGGGAATAGTTCTCGATGCCGGAACAATAGCCGACCTCCAGCATGATCTCGAGATCAAAGAGCGTGCGCTGCTCCAACCGCTGGGCTTCCACCAGCTTATTCATGGACCGTAGCTCTTCCAGCCGGACCTTGAGATCGGCCTTAATCTGGTCCACCGCGTCCAAGATTTTTTCCCGCGGGGTGACGTAATGGGTCTTGGGATAAACGGTGTAGCGGGCGATGCGGGCGATGATTTCGCCGGTCAAAGGATCGAATAGTGATAGCCGTTCGATCTCGTCGTCGAATAATTCGATGCGTAGCGCCTCTTTTTCAGATTCTGCCGGGAACACGTCGATCACGTCGCCCCGCACACGATAGGTAGCGCGGCGGAGCTCCGTTTCGTTACGCGTGTACTGCAATTCGGCGAGCCGGCGCAGTATCGTCCGTTGATCGATCATGTCTCCGCGCACCAGATGCAGCACCATGCTGAAATAGGAAGCGGGTTCGCCCAAACCGTAGATGGAGGAGACGGTCGCCACGATGATAGTGTCGCGCCGCTCGATCAGGGCCTTGGTGGCCGAAAGGCGCATCTGCTCGATATGCTCGTTGAGCGAGGCATCTTTCTCGATATAGGTGTCGGAAGCCGGGACGTACGCCTCAGGCTGATAGTAGTCGTAATACGACACGAAGTATTCAACGGCGTTTTCCGGGAAAAATTCCTTCATCTCGCCGTAAAGCTGAGCCGCCAACGTCTTGTTCGGCGCCAGGATCAGCGTCGGACGCTGCACGGCTTGAATGACATTGGCGATGGTGAAGGTTTTTCCGGAACCAGTGACACCCAAAAGAGTCTGGTGTAACAAGCCGTCGCCAAGACCTTCGACCAATTGCCGGATCGCTTCCGGCTGATCGCCAGACGGCTTGAATTGACTGTGAAGTTTGAAACTTTTCCCCTTGGTGGGATGCAGGGGCAAGGTTTCATCGAGTATCATTTTTTGGGGCATAAAGCCTGACCCATTTGATCAATCTTCAATTCGACACGATGAACATCAAACTTTCCGACCGCGTACAGTCGATCAAACCCTCCCCTACCTTGGCCGTAACGGCGAGAGCGGCCGCCATGCGTGCCGCTGGCAAAGATATTGTGGGCCTCGGAGCAGGCGAGCCGGATTTTGATACCCCCGAGCATATCAAACAGGCCGCCATCAAGGCCATTCAGGACGGGTTCACCAAATATACGCCGGTCGGCGGCACGCCCAGCCTCAAAAAGGCGGTCGTGGCGAAGTTCAAGCGGGAAAACGGCCTCGACTACGACGTCAAGCAAGTATTGGTCTCTTGCGGTGGCAAGCAGAGTTTTTACAACCTGGCTCAGGCGCTTTTGAATCCGGGTGACGAAGTCATCATTCCGGCGCCGTATTGGGTGTCTTATCCGGATATGGTGCTTCTCGCGGGAGCCGTCCCCGTAATCATCGACGCGCCGCAGTCGCAGAAGTTCAAAATCACGCCCGCCCAACTCAAGGCGGCATTGACGCCGAAAACCCGGCTGTTCGTCATCAACAGCCCGTCCAACCCAAGCGGGATGGCTTACGACGAGGCAGAACTCAAAGCCTTGGGCGAGGTGCTGAAAGACTATCCCGAGGTTGTCATCGCCACCGATGACATGTACGAGCACATCGTGTGGAAAGCCGGCAGCTTCCGCAATATTTTGAATGTCTGCCCGGAGTTGTATGACCGCACTGTAGTCTTAAATGGCGTGTCCAAGGCTTATTCCATGACGGGCTGGCGCATCGGCTATGCGGCCGGCCCCGAGAAGCTGATCGAGGCGATGACCAATATCCAGTCGCAAAGTACTTCCAACCCTACTTCCATTTCGCAGGTCGCCGCCGAAACCGCCTTAAACGGCGATCAGTCGTTCATCGGTGAGATGGTTAAGGCCTTCAAGGAACGGCATGATTACGTGGTGAGCGAGTTGAACAGCATTCCCGGCATATCCTGTCTCGAAACCGACGGAACCTTCTATGTGCTGCCCAACGTGCAGGGGGTGATTGATCGTATACCCGGGATTTCCGACGATTTGGCTCTTTCGGAACACCTTATCGAACACGGCGGCGTCGCCGTGGTTCCGGGCTCCGCATTCGGCGCTCCCGGCCATGTTCGCCTTTCCATCGCTACCAGTATGACTAATCTGCGGAAAGCCATGGAGCGTCTAAAGAACAGTTTGACTTAGAACCACTACCCCGGCAGGCCGTTCGCCCTGAACCCTTCGATCCGGCTCAGGGCGGGCCCTTCGACTTGGCTCAACACAGCCTCGTCGAAGGGGGTTTCTTGAGTCTATTGGGATAGGCTCTTATTGGCTTTCGTGCCTTGGCCGAGGCAAGGACGGTGCCACCGAGGCACGAAGTGGTCGCGCCGTGTTAACATCGCGCTGATGTTGCGGATTGCTCGGCATGGCTGCTGCCACTCGGGTTGTGGCATCTGCTATCCGGAAGCTCGCCGTGTTGATGGAGATAGGATTCTCATCATGGTTCACTCCAAGCTCTCGTCCCGGTCGGCATACGCCGTAGCCATTGGTGTCACGGCTGCCGTAGCATTCGTGTTACCTCTCCTGCGGCAATCGTATCAAAAGCCCATGCTGATGCCTTTCCTGTTGTCGGTGCTGATCAGCGCCGCGGCCGGGGGACTGGGGCCAGGACTGGTGGCGACAGTTCTGGGCTCGGTGCTCGGCGTGTACCTCGCAACGCCCTCGCAGGCGTCATTCTGGAACCAAGCGGCTTCGGAATGGCTCCAGACCAGCGTGTTTCTCATCACGGGATTTGCCATTACCCTATACGCGCACTTGTCGCGAAACACGCTCGCGGAATGCGAGTCGAACGCAGGACGGCGATTGCAGGGCGAAAGCCTAAGACGCCGGCAAGCGGAAGAACAGCTCAACGCCGAGCGCAATCGCGTTGTCGTGACCTTGAGTAGTATCGGCGACGCGGCGATCCTCACTGATTCCGAAGGCCGCATCGATCTGCTCAACCCGACCGCACAGTCGCTGACTGGATGGACACAGGACGAAGCGCGCGGTCAGCCGCTGAAAAACGTATTTCGCATCATCAACGAGACAACCCGAAAACCGGTCGAAAACCCCGTCGAAAAGGTTTTGAGAACGGGAGCCGTCATCGGCCTGGCCAATCACACCTTGCTAATCGCCAAGGACGGACGGGAAATTCCGATCAGCGATAGCGCCGCGCCCATTCGGGGCGTAGACGGCCAACTGCTGGGCGTGATTTTGATTTTTCGCGATGTTAGCCAAGAGCGCCACGCTCAGGCCGCGCTCGCCGAATCGGAAGCCTTTTACCGGGCAATTGGTGAGTCAATACCGTACGGAGCCTGGATCTGCGAGCCAAACGGCGATATTCGCTACTTGAGCGATTCTTTTCTAAAAATGACTGGGATGACGCTGGACGAACAAATACATGCGAATTGGACCGCGCGTGTGCATCCGGCGGATTTACAGCCCATCCTGGACCATTGGCGATATTGCGTCAAAACTGGCTCCTTTTGGGATTTCGAGTACCGTATCCGAAGTGCGGACGGCAGTTACCGCTGTATCTTGAGTCGCGGCGTTCCAATCCGCAACGCGGAGGGCAAGGTGACGGCGTGGGCGGGAATGAATCTCGACATCACCGAGATGAAAAAGCTTCAGGACGAACTCATTCGCAAGACCGAAGAATTGACCGCCGCCGACCGCCAAAAAGACGAATTCCTCGCCATGTTGGCCCATGAGTTGCGCAATCCGCTGGCTCCTATCATGAGCGCGATACAGATCCTGCATAGGACCGAAGGTGCTGGGCCGCAATACGCTTGGGCCACGGATGTTATCGAGCGGCAGACCAAGCACATCACCCGTCTGGTAGACGATCTTTTGGACATCTCTCGGATCAGCCGCGGGAAGATCACCTTGAACAAGCAACCGCTGGAACTCGCGACCATCGTGAATCACGCCATGGAAACCAGCCGTCCGCTGATCCAGGCCCAAGGGCACAGCCTCAGTTTATCTTTGCCTTCCGAACCGGTTTGGATCAACGGCGATCCGATCCGGCTCGCGCAAGTCATATCCAATCTACTCAACAATGCCGCCAAGTACTCGGAACCTAACCGGCAGATCTGGTTGACGGCGACGGCCGAAAACGGGCAGGCCATCATCCGGGTGCGTGACGCGGGTCTCGGAATCAGTCCTGAAGTGTTGCCCCACATTTTCAACTTGTTCGCCCAGGCCGACCGATCCTTGGATCGCGCCAAAGGCGGGCTCGGAATCGGACTCAGCCTGGTGAAACAACTGGTTCAGCTGCACGGCGGCAGCGTCGACGCCAAAAGCGAAGGGTTGGGCAAGGGTTCCGAATTTATCGTCCGTCTGCCTTTGCTGTCTGACGCTCCTGCAGCAACAGCCGCCCCCAGAGAGACGCCTGATTCCGAGCAACGCCCTCTGCGGCGCGTGCTAGTGGTCGACGATAATACAGATATGGTCGAAGGGTTGTCCTTGCTGCTCGAACTGGAAGGATTCGAGGTCGAGCGTGCGGCAGATGGCCCCACGGCCCTTGCGATCGCTCAAAGATTCGCTCCCGAAGTCGTGTTGCTGGACCTTGGGCTGCCCAGGATGGACGGTTACGAAGTCGCTCGGAAACTGCGTCCATGCCTCAGACTCGACAAGCTGTGCTAATTGCCATCAGCGGCTACGGACAACATCAGGACCGCTATCGCTCCCTCGCGGCCGGCTTCAACCATCACTTCGCCAAGCCGGTGAGATTGGAGGATATTACCCGCGTCGTCGCCGAGTGCCGCGCGACGACACCGGACTCCGGGTCATCCGTCAAAAGCTCGAGCTCCCCATGATCAACCCGGCCTCGCATTTAGGCCTAGCCGGTTCCTGAGTGGGTTTTCCCGGCGTGGGCCATAGGTCATGGCAGATACTTGATCAGGCGTGCGTGAATACGCGTTAACGGGACCGTGTTGATGCTGCCCGCCAAATGACCGCCGATATTCCCGCCGGCAAACAAGATTGCGACATCACCGTAGCGATACGGGGGCCCAAAAACAACGGCATCGGCACCGGTTGCCATGGCTCTATCGACGATCGCATCTACCGACTCCTGATCGGCTTGGGCCGTAATCGCAGCAATTTCGACGAATCTCCGATCTTCAGGCAAAGCGTCCAGAATTTCGACCTTGGTCGTCGGCGTAAAGGCGCGGCCGATCAGAGGCTCCTCGCGCAATGTCGGAGCGCAGCCGGCCAGCAATAACATGCCTATCAAAAGATATTTCATCGCGGAACCTCGCATCCTTGCGAAGCCTGGGCCTCGTGAAAACAAAACGTGAACTCGATTCAACTATGAGAGAAAGAGCGCCAACCATCCTTGAAGCGCCGCAAACACGTTTATAAATATTGATATGGCAGCAAAACCCCGAGTTCCCGAATACGGTGCGAACCGACGGAAAAATCAGGGGACGGCACATCCGTTTCGATGCCGGTGAGCCGCCGTGAAACCCGCGACCCCGTAGAGTGACAAGGCTCCCATCAACAACCAGAGTTGGCCGACATGAATGGCCAACACCGTCGCCAGAATAGCGGCGACGACCGATGCGCAGCCGTTGATGCCGAAAGCCCAAGGAACCAGTGTTTCCGCCTCGGATGCAAGCCGCGCGAGGCCTAATGGAAAAGGCATGCCCATGAAAAACGCCAGCGGGGCAATCAGGGCTAGAACGACGGCCACTTTGACGGGGGCATACAGGGCGATGGATGAATCGAACAAGAACGGAAAGATCAAGGCGTAGACCGCCGAAACGGCAATAATCATCTTAGCCGCCCGAAAAATATGCCTTCCGGCCTGATGCGGCGCGATCCTGGCGGCATATCGGCTTCCCATTCCCGCAAAAACCAGAAATCCCGCGAGGACCACCGCCACGGCGTAGAGCGGGTGGCCAAGGTAAAGAATAAACTTCTGTATGTAGACGATTTCCGTAAACATAAAAGCTAGGCCGATCGCGAAAAAATAGGCGAAAACCTGGTATTGCAGGCTTTTTCCCGCCCCGCCTCCGCTCCGGGGCAGCAAGATCCGAAGCGGGGCCAGGATCAGCAAGACGCTGATGACAGCGGATTGAACCAGCGTTGCGATCAGGATCGGATACCCCATGTCAAGCAGTGAAAGCCCACCGGAACCTTTCAACCTGACCGCTTCCCAGAGAAGCGGCCATTTGAAGAATTGGAAGAAATACGGCCGGTCATCGGTAGCGGGCCGAATCTCGAATTTGTAACGTCGGATAAACGCGTCCCGCTCGGGGTTCAATAGAACCGTCGCCGCTTCGAAAAAATAAGGCTCTTTCAGCCGATTGCGAAGATTGGCTTCCCTCGCCTCGATTCCCGGATAGTAGGCCAGGTCGAAAGAGCGTTCATCGCAGAACTGCCGCAGTGCGGCGATCTCCGAATCCGAGACCGCTCCATTCTTGACCAGGAGCGTGCTGGTCTGCCAACCGCGGATCCATATCAAGCGCTGTTCCGGCGCGCCTCTGCTGGAGCGCGTGACTGCTTCGACAGCGGTCGCGAACAGCTTGACTTCGTCGCGTGGCGGCAGGCGCACCCAACGGGTCACGGCCAGGAATCCGCCGGGTCTCAGATGGGCCAGGTAGGCTTGCAACGCCTCGATTGTGTAGAGATAACTTTCGTTCAGCGCATAGGAACCCGCCGACGAAGTCGTGAATGCGTCAAGCAACGCGATCTGGATCAGATCATAACGCTTCCGCGACGCGGCGACGAAACTCCTCGCCTCCTCGGCATGAACAGTGACCGATGGATGACTATAAACGTGGCCCGCGAAATCGGCAAAATCACGGGACACCAGGTCGATCATATCGGGATTGAGTTCCACGGCGTCGATGTGTTCCGCGTCGTGGTAAATCGCCTGGAGCACCTCGCTGCCTCCGCCCGCCCCCAAAACCAGAACCTTGGGCTTCGGAGGCAGTAGATGATACGGCAGGGCGGATGGCACGTAATCGAGAAAGCCAAGGCTGTCCCGACTTCCGTCCCAGCGGTTGATGGCGCTCATGCCGTCGCCGTCGGTAAAGACGCCCAGTTGTTCGGGCACCGGGACCGGACTATTTAGGCTAAGTCCCGGCACATGGCGGAAAGGCACCTCGGGACTTCGCACCACGCTAAGCAGCCCGAGCGGACTGGAGCGTTCCTCGATCTGAACCGCCCCGGAGATACGCAAGGTCTGGGACAGGTTCTTGTATTCCACCGGCCGCAGTTCCGCGCCGCTCCTGCCGACGAACAACCACGGAACGGCGGTCGCGATGGCCAGTAGCACGACCAGTGCTCGTGGTCGCATCGCCAGCGCAACCCAAGCCAGGGAGGCCGCCGCTAGCCCCACACCGCTCGCGATGACCAGAGCGTCCAAAGGAAACACCCAAAATAGCAGCAAAACGACCGCCAGGGCACCGACACCCGCTCCCGAAAGATCGGCCGCGTAGGTCCGTCCGATCGCCTCTCGGTAACGCTGGTAAGTCAGGCCGATGCAATTCGCGGCGAAAAAGAAAGGCGGCGTCAGGATCACATAAATGAGGACCAGATGCCCCCACTCACCGGGGTCCCAAAGCAACTCCAACGCATTGAAAGGCACCGTCTGAGCGAACAGAAAACACGCTGTCGAACTCAGGCCGAACAGAGCCGCGTTGAGGACGAAAGCGGACGCGAAATGGCGCAACAGAAATCCCCGGGCGAGCGTCAAGAATGTTCCGCTCGCACCGTAGCCGAGCAGCGCCAGGCTGATCATCATGTAGGCGAAATGGTGCCACTGGATGATGGAAAAAAGCCGCATCAAGAGGATTTCGTAGGCCAGCGCCGCGGCCGAAATGAAGGACACGGCGAGCAACAACAGCCGCGGCGGCGAGATGTGGAGAGTGCCTTCGGTGTTGCACCCCGATTCGAACGAGGAATCGCCCATGCCTAATGAGCGCCCGTCAAAGGCACGAACTGCACCGGTAGAATTTGCCGGGTCGAGATCCTGCCCTGTTCGCTTTTCTCGACGAGCACCAGATACTGAGGCAGGAATTGACCGCCGACGGGTATGATCATACGGCCGCCCGGCTTTAGCTGTTGCACCAACGGTGGCGGAATTTGAGTGGGTGCGGCGGTAACGATGATGCCGTCGAAAGGCGCGTGTTCCGGCCAGCCGTAATAGCCGTCACCGGTCTTGGTCTCGACCTTGGTATAACCCAGCCGTTTCAGACGCTCCGTTGCGATCTTCGTCAACTCCGGCACGATTTCAATGGAATAGACCTGCCTGGCCAGCTCCGCGAGAACCGCCGCCTGATAACCGGACCCGGTGCCAATCTCAAGTACGGTGTCATCCGGCCCCACTCTCAGCAAATCAGTCATCAACGCGACGATGAAGGGCTGGGAAATGGTCTGCCCGTACCCGATCGGCAGAGGACGATTCGCATACGCGATACTGCGCAGATCCTGGCTCACGAACTCGTGCCGCGGAACTTTCGCCATAGCCTCGAGCACCCGAACGTCCAGCTCGGATTTACCGATTTCGCTACTGACCCAGCGGGTCTCCCGCCGGAGTTCGTCGATCATAGCCCGCCGTTTGGCCGCGTATTCGTCGGCCTCGGCCACTGCGCCGCAAAGTACGATACCCAGTAGGACCGCATATCCGATACGGTGCATGAATCGCATCGTAAGCATGGACGGACCTCCTCCTGACGGATCCTCTATTGCGATCATATCGCGTTAGAAAGAACTTGTATCAGGGGATCCGCGAAAAGCCGAACGATTCGGCTCGGCAGGCGTAATACCAAACGACGGTTCACAGAGGGAGAGCGAATTTGACGGAAGAAAAAATGCCCGCTCGACAGCATCATGCCATTCGAGCGGGCGGCCCTATCCCTAGTCCTTGACGACGGGGGGAATCACATCAAGGTTAGGGCAAAGAGCTGACCTTTTGCGGCAAGTCGATTCCGCGCTGGGCCGTGGTCAACGCGCCTATCCAAGCTTCGACCTCGGCGCTGAGCTGACCGGTGCCAGCCAGTTTGGCGGTTTGCTCGATCCAGCCATGATCGGCGATAGGCAGCGGCAGAACACCCTGACCGCCCATACCGTTGTTGGCAACAATATCGCCGTCCTTGGTGTCGGCAAGCAGTACGCGGCCTGCGATTTCGAGCTTGTCCATGTCGACCACGATCAGGTCGTTGGCGAACTTGCTGGCGACATAGGCGTAATAGCCTCCGCCTTTCTTCATGCCGAAGTTGACGCCATGGCAGCCCGGCTCGCAAGGTAGGCTCTTGAGCACCTTGTGAGTCTGGGTATCGGTGATGGTAATGGTTGCGCTCAGTGTGTTGGCCGTGACCACGTACTTACCGTCCGGGCTGACCGGGGTCTGGATAGGCAGCAAGCCGTACGCCTCGCCAGTCGTCTTGCCGCTGATCGGATCGTAATCGGCAGCCAGATTGATGTCCTTGATCTTCTGCTTGGTCTTCAGATCGATCACGCTCAGAGTGCTGAGGAGCGGCGGCGTCCCGAGCAGGTTGGCGACATAGGCCTTGTCGGTCGCGTCACTCCAGATCGCGATTGGGATCACGCCCACGTTCGGCACAGTGGAGACCTGGCCGCTATCCAGATCGGCGATGGAAACGGAACCCGCCAAGGCATTCGGCGTCAGCACGTATTTGCCGTCGTGAGTCACGTGATGGCCGTGGGGTCCGGAGTTCGGGCCGGTGTTGACGCTGTCCTTGGCCGTCGGATGCTTGCCTCCGGTCAGCTTCAATACCCGGTCTTCGCCGTTGAGCGCAATGGTCAGGCTATCATCCGTCGGCCGCGACATGACGTGAGAAGGCGATTGACCGACCGTCAAAGCACCGTAGATCTCTCCGGTTTCGCGATCGAAGGTGACCAAGCGCTTATCGAACCATTCGGTTTGATAGATGTACTTGTAGGTCCGATCCGTCCACATATTGTGTGGATTGTTCATATTGATGTCGACGCCCTTGACCTTTTTCTTAATCGTCCACTTTTCGGCGTCAACTTGTGTGGCGGAACCCGGCTTGTTCTTGCCTTTGATGGCTTCGAACTGAGCGTTCACCCAGACTTCGCCAATACCGGGCGTGGCCGGATTGGACAATTCGTTCGGCATGGAAACGTTCAGCGCGTCCAGGCTAATGACGGTTCCACCCAAATTCAGGGGAATGGACGGCAGCTTCACCTCCCAGGTCGGCTTGGAGTAATCGCGCCAGAGCGAAGGCGTGGTGGCGACGAAGAAGGTCCGAAGCAGCTTCTTGGCGACATCGCTGGTGGTGGGCACCTTGGCGCCGGTCACGAGCTGGATTTCACTGCCGAGATCCAGCCCTTCCGTGTTGGGGTCGTCGACAACGACGGCACCGAACATGTACGGGTGAACCTTACAGGTAAAGACATACAAACCGGGCTTATCGAAGGTTTGCGTGACGCTGGCGCTCGACGGCTTGTCCTGGTCGACCGGGAACTTGGAGGCGCCCGGCTGCCACAGCAGGCTGGTGATCGTATGTTCGGCGTTGACGTCGGTCATCTTGATCAAGACCGCATCGCCGGGTTTGACCACGACCAGGCTGTCACCGTCCGTCGGGTCTTTGAACCACTTACCGGGCTCGTCGGTCATTTCCAGGGCGGCGACCGGCATGACACCCGCAACACTCAAAATGACATCGTCTTCAGACGCTTCCGTTTCCGCAAAAACTGCGGGGGCCGAAATCACCGTTCCGAGACTCAATGCCACTGCGGTGGTTAATTTACGCAACTTATTCATGTCATCACCTCTCGTCTTAGTTGTTGCTTGGGAGTTACTTGACGACCCTGAAGTCACCCATCATGCCGGCCTGCATGTGCTGCACCACATGGCAGTGGAAATGCCAGTCGCCGGGGCCAACGCCTTCGCCTGCCTGGACGACGAACATGTCGCGGCTGATCGGGCCGATGTTGACCGTGTCGACGACATTGGTGGTGCCGGGTAGCAACCAACGGTGACCGTGCAAATGGAAGGTGTGGAAAGCCGTCCCCAATCCGATGACGTGGAAGCGGACTTTCTCGCCGAGACGAGCACCTAACGTGGGATTGGTCCACAACGGAATCTGCTTGCCCTTCAGAATGTTATTGACCTCCATACCCCAGAAGGTCGTTTCGTGCATCCACAGGATGAACTCACGCTTGATGTCTCCGACATCGACGTCTTCGATCTTGCCATTGACAAGAGCCGGCACCTTTCCACTTTGCGGATTGACGATCAAAGTGCCGAATAACCCTTTATCCTCGGCTCCGACCATCGGGTGGCCAAAGGTA